>CADBQF010000165.1 GCA_902796705.1 Ruminococcus flavefaciens | reverse complement strand
TCTGTGGGGAGGCATCTCTCGTTCAGCTCGCATTTTTTGCCTATCGGGACAGTAAGGCGGATATCCTCTTCCTTTGCACCGTCAACGAAAGGAGCGTTTATCGTAGTGTGTGAAGCGAGCGACATCGGGAGCATCTTGTCTCCGGAAGTATTTGTGAATTTCAGGTCAACTTCGAGTCCGTGTTCGGAGAGAGTGAAAGTGTATTCAGCCACGAACTTCACCGGGAGATACTGGAAGAACTCGTCGTTCTCATCGTATACGTATCTTGTGATGAGCCATGCACAGTTCGGATCGGCATTATGCTCGACTATCTCATGTACACGCTTGTGGATAAAGCCGTGGATATGGTTGTTATACGGTGCTTTCTCGTTTACCGGGAGATGATATACCGCATCGGAGGCTTTGAGTACGCCGTCAGCGAATCTGTTGGGGAGGTAGAGAGTCGGGAGTCCCCATACTTCTGCTGACTGTCTGATAGTATCGGCTGTATTGTTCGGATCAAAACGGAAGAACTCCATATTGTTCCTTGTGTCTCTGAGACGGATAACGTTCGAGCCGATCTCGTAAGCGATAAGAGCCTCATAACCGCCTGCCTGCAATCTCACGCAGGTCATGCCGTTGAAATTGAATAACTGTGTCGAGTTGTTCACTTGTATCATTCCTTTCAGAAAATTATGCAAACGACAAATAGATTGACGTTGTGTATATTCAGTGCGGCTTTCTGCCGTATTTATTGTCTCTCATTTCGCTCATGGTGCAGCACTGGACGAGGAAGTATATTCCACCGATGAGCAGGAACAGAGGAAGTATGAGCAGTATAGAGCTGATCTGCTGTCTTTCACCGGTGAAGCTGCCTGTAAGGATAGATCTGTACTTATAGTCGTAGTAGACCTGCATCAGCGAATAGATGCCGTAATATATCATTATAGGCAGAGCAGATTTTCCGATATCGTGCATACGTCTTACAAGGACAGCAAGATTCGGGACGAAGAACACCACCGGCATGATGTAAGACAGGTTCACGCCGGTCTTTCCGAGAATGAGAGTGACAGCGAAAGTTACCAGTATGTAGAAGAGTATCGAATACCAGTATTCGCTTCTTGTTGAGCGTCCCTGGAAGTTGAGTGCATTCTTGAAGTAGAGTATCACAGCGTCCTTGAAGCCGACGAATCTCGGAGAACCCTCCGGGTTTTCGATGACCGGCGGAGGCGGAAGAGTGAATTCCTCGATCTTGTTCTGACCGGGGAAGTTTATCGGCTGATACTGCTGTACCGGCTCATCGAGCGACGGCATCTCATAGCTTTCACGTTTAGTAGGCTGACCGCATTCCGTGCAGAAAGTAGCGGAATCCGGAATGTCAGCACCGCATTTTTTACATATCATAATATTTTCTCCCTATATCATATTAATTCATAATGCATGATTCATTAAGGGGGTTTGGGGGAAACGTCCGCTGCAAAGGCGAGAGCGACTCCGGAGCGAAGCCTTTGCGTCTTTCTGCGGACGTGTCCCCCATTTTAAATCATGGGTTTGGGGGAAACGTCCGCTGCCCGTGTGTGCCGGTGGCTTGCTTTGCTTTAGACTTAGTAAGTCCAGACCAGCCGCAAAGGTTCGCTACGCTGCCTTTGCTACGTTCTTAGGGGACTCTGTCCCCTCATGCACCCCTGCAAAAGGGACATTGTCCCTCTTGACTCCCATTATTGCGGCTTCGCCGTTTTTTAATTTTTTTTATTTTTTTTAATCTATGCGATTTTCCATATCTGTGTATTCCCTCATCGGTGATATCGCCTTATACGCCGGTCTGATTATCTTATTTGAATTGATAAGCTCCTCTATCCGGTGTGCCGACCAGCCGGCTATCCTCGATATCGCAAATATCGGTGTGAACAGCTCGTCCGGTATCCCAAGCATTCTGTAAACGAATCCGCTGTAGAAATCCACATTCGCACAGACCCCCTTGTATATCCTCCTTTCTTCTGCGATGACTTCCGGTGCAAGTCTCTCAACGAGCGAATAAAGACCGAATTCGTCGTGCCTTCCCTTTTCGCTGGAGAGTTTTTCCACAAAGTTCTTGAAGACCTTCGCACGGGGATCGGACTGCGAATATACTGCGTGTCCCATTCCGTAGATAAGTCCTGCATGGTCGAATGCTTCCTTGTGGAGAAGCTTGCGGAGATATGCCCTTACTTCATTTTCATCTGTCCAGTCGCTGACGTTCGCTTTCATATCGTCGAACATCATTGCGACTTTTATATTTGCACCGCCGTGCTTTGGCCCTTTGAGCGAACCAAGAGCGGCGGCTATTGCCGAATAGGTATCAGTTCCCGATGAGGAAACGACGTGGACGGTGAATGTCGAATTGTTTCCGCCGCCGTGTTCTGCATGGAGAACGAGTGCAAGGTCGAGTATCCTTGCTTCAAGCTCGGTGTAATTCTTGTTCGGACGGAGCATATACAGCAGATTCTCTGCTATGGAAAGCTCCGGATCGGGATCGTGTATGAAAAGACTTCCTCCGTTTGCCGAATACTGGTACGCATTGTAGCCATATACTGCAAGGAGGGGGAAGATCGTTATGAGTTCGAGACTCTGGCGGAGAACGTTCGGTATCGATGTATCGTTCGCATTGTCGTCATATGAATAGAGTGCGAGTACGCTCTTTGCGAGAGTGTTCATCATATTGCTGCTGGGAGCTTTCATGATGACATCACGGGTGAACGCTGACGGGAGTTTACGCAGATCGGAGAGTATCTTCCGGAACTCCGAGAGGTCGTGTTCCGTGGGCATATTGCCGAACAGGAGCAGATAGACAGTCTCCTCGAAGCCGAAACGCTTTTCCTTGATAAAGCCTGCAACGATATCTTCTACATCGATGCCTCTGTAGTAGAGTTTGCCGTCGCCGTGGTTGGGCATATCGTCACCTGTATCGAGGACTTTGATAGTGCTTATGTTGGTAAGACCTGCAACGACTCCGTTGCCGTTGATGTCACGCAGACCTCGTTTTACGTCGTATTGTGTGTAGAGAGCCGGATCGATCCTGTAGCCTTCGACAGATCTTTCAGCGAGGTCGATTATTTCCGGCGGTACATTTGAGAAAGTGTTGTTTGCCATGTGTCATCTATCCCTTCTTTCATAAATAATAGAAAATATAAAAAACGGCGAAGCCGTCATAGCGGGAGTCAAGGGGGACAATGTCCTCCTTGCAGGGGTGCATGAGGGGACAGAGTCCCCTAAAGAGGTAGCAAAGCAAGCGAAGCGACGCTTTGCGGCTGTTCTGGACTTACTTCGCCTCAAGCAGAGCAAACTCCCCCCTGCATCACAAACGGAACGCCGCCGCTGTCCGCAGATGTCCCGTTCTCCCTGAATAAATTGTTAACTTAAAGTAATAGTTCCATTATAATATAATTCACTAAACTTGTCAAGTCAAAGCCGCCGGCGGAATGCAAGATATCCAAAAAAAAGAAGCTTTCCTGCACGTTTAGTAAATTGCTCTTGCAAAGAGCCGGGAATTGTGCTATTATAAAAATATATCGTTGTTTTTAAAGGAGTGATATCTCTGGATTCTATAGAATATAAATGTCCTAACTGCAATGCCGACCTGAAATTCATGCCGCAGACTCAGAAATTCGGCTGCGAATACTGCATGAGCGAATTCACCGTCGAGGAAATGAATCAGATCCACGACGAGTCAACTCTCACCGAAGAAGTGAACGTTCAGGAGACTCAGGACTTCGAGGAGCATACCAACCTCTACCACTGTGCGAGCTGCGGTGCTGATATCATGGCTGACGACCAGCAGACCGCTCTGTTCTGCTATTACTGCCATAACCCCATTATCCTCGCAGGAAAAATGACGGGCGAGTTCCGGCCGAGCAAGGTCATAGGATTCAAACTGACAAAGGACGAGGCTGTCAGCAAGTTCAAGTCATGGATAAATAAACGCTGGTTCGTTCCGGCTGACTTCAAGTCACAGGAACAGATCGAAAAAATAACAGGTCTGTATGTGCCTTTCTGGGTGGCAGACTGTCAGATCAAAGCCGATTTTCAGGCAATCGGCAAAAAAGTCCGCTCGTGGACTTCCGGAAATTACCGCTATACCGAAACAAAGGAATACCGTGTAGTCCGCAATGCCGATATCTACGTTGACGGTCTCCCGGCTGACGGCGAGAGCAAGATAGAAGATCAGCTCATGGAATCGATAGAGCCTTTCGATTACGCCGACTTAAAGGATTTCTCAATGTCCTACCTCAGCGGATTCTTCGCTGATAAGTACGACGTTGACAAGGCGGCTGTATTTCCGAGAATAAGGACAAGAGCATCAGAAGCCGGAAAGAAGCTTATCCGTGACAGCGTAGGCGGCTATTCTTCGCTCTCTGTCGGGACTGAATATTACAATATCATCAATACCAACTGGGAATATATGATGCTCCCGGTGTGGTTCATGACGTATAAATATCAGGATAAAATGTACGAATTCGCCGTGAACGGTCAGACCGGCAAACTCGCCGGCACTCCTCCGCTCGACAAGTCATTGCTGAAATGGTTCTGTGCAACTGTCGGGCTTGCCGTTACAGCTCTGGGATTCCTCATTGCGGGAGGAGGTAT
>CADBQF010000164.1 GCA_902796705.1 Ruminococcus flavefaciens | reverse complement strand
GACGAACTGGGCATTGTACGGTATCCTTATAGCGATAATCGGATTCCTCTTTGCAGTGATAATCATGCTGTCGTTCATACATATCTTTTCTGACGGCGGCGGAGATAAAAAGAAAGACAGCGACAGCAGGAACGCTCTCTTTGATGATGATGACGACGATGAAGAAGATAATGAGGAGTCCGTTTCAACGGATATCGCCGTGACTACGACTCAGGCAGAGATAACAGTCCCGGCTGTCCAGACCGAAACGATACCTGCTCAGACTCAGCCGGTGCAGACCGTTCCGGCTCAGCAGAACAAGACATTTGCAGTGAATAACTGCTCTGTGGGCATCTATTCAGGGCCGGGATATGACAAGTCCCTCGTCGGATATATCAACGACAGAGGAACTTATGTCATTACGGAAGAATCGAACGGCTGGGGCAAACTCGGCAACGGTTCCGGCTGGATATGCTACAATGAAGCAAACCGTGACAGCGATCTGCAATATGCAGGTTCGGGATATGTGAATACGAATTCTTCGAGCCTGAATCTCAGGTACGCACCGAGCAAGAATTCGACTGTGCTTACTTCCATACCCAAAGATACGAGCGGTCTGGATATCTACTTCACCGCTGTGTCAGGCTGGTATTACACATCGTATAACGGAAAGAGCGGCTTCGTAAGCTCTGATTACATCGTTCTCGGAAAGAAGCAGTCAGTACAGCAGAACAACAATAATTCCAACAACAACGAGGGCTACGCATATGTAATAACAAAGAGCGATCCGCTCAATATCCGCTCGGCTGCATCAACAAGCTCCGGAGTCGTCACGACTGCTCCGAAAGGCAGCTATATCGATATAGTATCATACGGAAGTGCGTGGTGCTATGTATGCTATAACGGAAAATACGGATACGCAAGTACACAATACCTTGACGTTCATCTTTATTAAGGAGGATAAATGGATAATTTCAATAACAGCGGCAGACCTCCGCAGGAGGAAGAAGACAAGCTCACAAGGATACTTCAGATAGTGATACTCGTTCTCCTTGTGGTCATAGTGCTTCTTCTGGCATTCATCGGAGGAATGTACTTCATGAAAAACAAAAAGAGCGGAGATGAGACAAGTCCTGCTCCGGCGAAAAAAGCCGAAAACAGTTCAGTTCAGCAGACTACTCAGGCGGAGACAGAGGTGAATAGCGACGTTCCGCAGACAGAGCCTTTCTCCGTTCCGGAAAAAGAAGCACCATCATGGCAGGAAGCATATGCACAGACACTTCGTGATTACTGCAAGAAAGATCTTTATCACAAAGAGGACGGAAGCGGCAAGTATTCCATGTATGAGATAGCCGATGTCAACGGCGACGATATCCCGGAACTCTTCATCTCGTCAGGCAGAGAGCATTTCGATGTGTGCGATGTGTATACTTTCAGCGGAAGATCGGCTTCCCCCGTGATAAGATTCCAGGGATACTACGGAAAGCTCGATGTTTTCCCGGAGGACGGCATCATAAGAGCATACGACAAGAGCGAGGACTTCGAGTGGAGCGATTTCTATACATTCGACGGCAAAAAACTCTCGCTCATAGAGTCGATAAAGAATAGCTGGAACGCTCAGGGCGAACACAGCTATATGCACAATAACTACATCATTCCCGGCGAGCAGTACGACCAGATAATATCAGCGTACAACGGAAAACAGGTGCTTCTCGGCGTTGGAAGGCTCTATCCTTTCGGTGAGGATATCACAAAGGAGCAGGTGTCTTTCTCGGCGGCAGAGGGTGCTACGGTCCATGTAAGCACGGTAATGCAGATAACTCCGGCAGAATAAGTTCACTTATTTCCGGAAAGAGGGAATTATTTCTCTCACCCCCTTGCAAGAAGGCTGTAAAAATGGTATAATCAGTTTATATTATGACAGCGGTAAGCACTGCCGCTGTTCAGAAAAGGAGAATACATCATATGAAATACGGACATTTCGATCTTGAAAACAAAGAATATGTCATTACAGATCCCGCAACTCCCGCACCGTGGGCGAATTATCTCGGAGATCCCGAATACGGTGCTATGATCTCAAACAATGCAGCAGGCTACAGCTTCGTAAAGTCAGGTGCTAACGGAAGAATATCACGTTTCCGCTTCAATTCGGAAATGGATCTTCCGGGACGTTATATCTATATTCGTGATAACGATACGGCTGACTACTGGTCGGCTTCATGGCAGCCTGTAGGCAAGCCGCTCGACAAGTACAAGAGCGAATGCCGCCACGGTACAGCTTATACTGTGATATCTGCTGAATATGCTGATATCAAGTCAGAGACAACTTATTATGTTCCCTACGGAAAGACATATGAGGTATGGAGAGCAAAGATCACTAATAATTCTTCCGCTGAAAGGAAACTCTCTGTTTTCGGCTTCGTTGAATTCACTAACGAGCCTAACTACGAGCAGGATCAGGTGAACCTCCAGTACACGCTCTTCATCACACGTACAAGCTTTGAGGGCGGAAACAGGATAATCCAGCACATGAACGAGAATACCGGCTTCGACGAGAACGGCTACAACGGTCAGGAGCGTTTCTTCGGTATGGTAGGTCAGCCCGTTACAGGCTGCAACGGCTCTCTCAGCAACTTCATCGGTGCTTACAGAACTTTTGCAAACCCGATAGCTGTTGAGTCAGGCAAGTGCGACGGCGTTATGAACTACAACTCCAATTCATGCGGTGCTTTACAGAGCGATGTAACTCTTGCTCCCGGCGAGACAAAGGAATTCATCTTCATTATGGGACAGCGTAAAGATGCAGAAGCTGCTGCTATCCTCGATGAGTACAAAGCTCCCGGCAAGGTAGATGCCGAAGTTAAACAGCTCAAAGACCACTGGCACGGACTTCTCTCCAACTTCAAGGTAGAGACTCCGTCTGATGAGTTCAACAACATGATAAATGTATGGAACGCTTACCAGTGCTTCATCACATTCATCTGGTCAAGAGCTGCATCATTCATATACTGCGGACTCCGCAACGGCTACGGCTACAGAGATACTGTTCAGGATATACAGGGTATAATCCACCTTGCTCCTGAAATGGCTGCTGACAAGATCCGCTTCATGCTCTCTGCACAGGTAGACAACGGCGGCGGACTCCCGCTCGTTAAGTTCAACCACAATGCAGGCCATGAGAATACTCCGGACGATCCTGAATACGTAAAGGAGACAGGTCATCCGTCTTACAGAGCTGACGACGCTCTCTGGCTCTTCCCGACTATAGTAAAGTATCTCGGTGAATCCGGAAACAAGGGATTCCTCGATGAAGTCATCGTATACGCAAACGGCGGCGAAGCTACCGTATACGATCACCTCAAGAATGCTATCCGCTTCTCTATGGAACGTCTTGGCAGTCACAATATGCCTGCCGGACTCCACGCTGACTGGAACGACTGCCTCCGCCTCGGTGCAAAGGGCGAGTCTACTTTCGTTGCATTCCAGCTCTACTATGCTATGAGCGTTATCAGGGATATGGCTGAGTCAAGAAATGATACTGAGTATGTTGCATATATCAACGATGTTCAGAAAAAACTCGGTGACGCACTCGAAAAGTGCTGGGACGAGGACAGATTTATCCGTGGTATCCGTGAGGACGGCGTGATAGTAGGTGCTAAGAAAGATCCCGAAGCTAATATGTGGCTCAATCCGCAGAGCTGGAGCGTCATCTCGAAGTTCGCTTCTCCGGAGCAGGCTGAAAAGGCTATGAACAGCGTCCATGATATCCTCAATACACCTTACGGTGCAAAGCTCCTTGAACCGCCTTACAAGTACCACCACTTCGAGGGTGCGTTGATGCAGGTATTCAACCTCGATACAAAGGAGAACGGCGGTATCTTCTCACAGACACAGGGCTGGCTGATACTTGCAGAAGCTCTTCTCGGCAGAGGCGACCGTGCTTTCGAGTACTTCATGGAAAGCTCACCGGCTGCCATGAACGACAAGGCTGAGATAAGAGTTATGGAACCTTACGTTCACGGTCAGTTCACTGAATCAAAGGCTTCTCCTTATGAGGGACGTTCACACGTTCACTGGCTCACAGGTACAGCTTCTACTGTAATGGTAGGCTGTGTAGAGGGCATCTGCGGTATGCGTCCTGACCTCGACGGCCTGGAGATAGCTCCGTCTATCCCGTCATCATGGGACGGATTCAGGATAGAGAAGAATTTCCGTGGCAAGAAGCTCAATATATCTGTTGACAATTCAGCACACGTCCAGAGCGGCGTAAAGGAGATCATTCTCAACGGCGAAAAGCTCGAAAAGAATTATATCCCCGCCTCCAAACTCGCTGATGTAAACGATATAAAAGTAACACTCGGCTGATAACTGATACTCATAAGGGAGCTTATACCTTTTATTGGGGAAAACCCTTTTGAAAAAGGGTTTCGCTACAGCGACCGTCCCCTCTGTCAGCTACGCTGACATCTCCCCACCCTGTGGGGAGTCACCCCAAACCCCTTTCCTAAAACTTTCAGCGTAAAAATTCCCCTGACGGGACGCTAAGGCAGATATTGCCGTACACGATAGCTATCGTGAGCGTCCCGTCAGGGGAATTTTCATGTTAAAAGTCTTTGGAAAAGGGGTGTGGGGGAAGAACCTTTCCTCAGAAAGGTTTTCCCCCACTAAAAGGTATAAACTACCTTATGAGTATCAGTTATCAGCCGAGTGTTACTTTTATATCGTTTACATCAGCGAGTTTGGAGGCGGGGATATAATTATTTTCGAGCTTTTCGCCGTTGAGAATGATCTCCTTTACGCCGCTCTGTACGTGTGCTGAATTGTCTACAGATATATTGAGCTTCTTG
>CADBQF010000163.1 GCA_902796705.1 Ruminococcus flavefaciens | reverse complement strand
GAGCAGTTATTGCTTTACGAAGACGAGGAGGAGTTTTTTGTTGAGGCGGTCGTAAGATGATGTGACTCTGTAGTCTTCGGCTTCTTTCAGGGAGAGTATCTTTGTGGCAAGGAAGTCGGAGAGGTCGCTGTCTGTGCCTATATCCCAGCCGAGAAAAGCACGTATCTCTGTGATGCCGTTTTTCAGGGAGGAGGAAACTGCTTTCCGGAATTCTTTTTCATTCACGCAGGCAATTATGGCATCATTGCCGTCCGTAACGCACGGCGGGAACATTGACTTATCCCATTTATGGTCGAACGAAAACACATCGTCGCTCTTATTGAAAAAAGTATAGACTATACCTGTATCCCGGCAGAAATTGCTGTCCCATGTTACATCGACATGGACGCATTTATTTTTTGATATCTTCACCATATTCCACGCATGAGAGGAATACACGCCTTTATCGCAGGCATCTCCGTAAACGGTCATGCAGGTTATGCCGGCTTTGTCGCAGAGGTATTTATATGCCATTGCATAGCCGTCGCAGACCGCTTTTTTATGAATGAGCGGCCCGATGATAGTATGACTTTCGGGAGATGACATATCTTCATAGTTATAGGAGACTGACTTTGCGAGGTAGTCGTGGAGCCTTCTCTGGCGGACTTCCATGCTGTCGGAGGATATCTTTGCCATTATCCTTGAAGTCAGGGCGGAGAGGCGTTTTTTCAGCATGAGTATATCCTGACGGCTGTATTTGTATGCAAACTTCACTTCTGCACTGTTCCAGCCGATCGTTATGCGGCAGGCAGACAGGTCGGCGTAGAATATCTCCGGGTGATCGATACGAATGGTATCGAACATTCTCTGCCACGAATCATCTGTCAGGCCGGCAGGACTCAGCGTCAGTTCATCTTCGAGCCTGTGAAGAGCTTCGGCTATAGCTGTGCAGGCAGTTTTTTCCGCTGAGCTGAGGCGGCTGAAATAGAAATTCTTCCTGTTGTCCATGATTATCTCCTATACAGCGATAGAATAAATGCGGCGGGGCAAAATTCTGCACACGCCGCACCGATGCGTCATTCTTCGTTATTGATAGCGGCATAGATAGCACCCTTGCGGAAGCCTGTCTCCTTTGCGACGGCTTTGCAGGCTTCTGTCGGCTTCTCGCCCATTTCGATGAGTTTTTTCACCTGTAGAACGGCTTCTTCGAGAGTCATTCCGTCGGACACGTCGGAAGTATATCCCTCAAGGACAAGGACGAACTCACCTCTCGGCTCGTTTTCTTCGTAATATTCAACAGCTTCACCGAGAGTCATGCGGAGGACTTCTTCGTGTATCTTCGTTATCTCACGGCATATGGAAATTTTCCTCTGGCTGCCGAAAAATCCGCAGAGGTCGGCAAGTGTGTTTTTCAGCTTGTGGGGAGCTTCGTAGAATATCATCACCGCTGTCTCATTGCGGAGGAGTTCGAGCCTTTCGCTTCGCTCCTTCTTATGGACAGGGAGAAATCCCTCGAACGTGAAGCGGTTTATGTGCATACCCGAAAGAGCTGCTGCTGTAGCGGCGGCTGTTGCTCCGGGGACGGCACTCACTTTTATGCCGTTTTCATATGCAAGGCGTATGAGGACTTCTCCCGGATCGGAGATGCACGGCATACCGGCATCTGTCACAACTCCGCAGCTCTCGCCGGCGAGAAGCCTGTCTATTATCTTCTGTGCATCGCTCATGGAGCTGTGTTCGTGAAAACTAACGAGTTGTTTTTTTATCTCATAGTGATTGAGGAGCTTTGCGGTGACTCTCGTGTCCTCGGCACAGATGAAATCGACTTCCGACAGGGTATCGAGCTGCCGGAGCGTGATATCTCCGAGGTTTCCTATGGGAGTACCGATGATGTACATTGTTCCGCTCATTGCTGTTCCTTTCCGGTATCGTAGATCATCTGGAGTTCTTCGGTAAATCCGCTTCCGCTGCGGATATAGAGTTGTTTTTCGACTTTCATGAACGGCTTCGAGCCTTTCTTTCCCTCAATGAGAAAGAGCCACGGAGCAGAGTCGGGATCTTTTGATACGAAGCGTAATCTTTTCGGCTCGATGTCGTGAGCTTTCATTGCAGCTATGACATCGCTTAGTCTTTCGGGGCGGTTGCAGACGCATAGCCTTCCGCCGAATTTAAGGAGTTTCGATGCTGCAACGCATACATCGTCTATATTGCACATTATCTCATGGCGTGCGATCTTCTGGGCGGTGATGACGCTCTCGAAACCGGCGTTTGCTGCCTTGTAAGGCGGATTGCACGTAACGAGGTCGAGCTGTCCGAGGGGAGCATCTTCCCAGAGGACTTTCAGGTCGGCACATATCGGGACGATGCCTTTCGTCCCGCTTTTTTCCATGCCGAGCCGGAGCTGTTCTATCGCTCCCTGCTGGATATCAACTGCATACGTCACCTGCGGAGGGAGCTTTTTCTGCATGATAAGGGGGATTATACCGCAGCCTGTGCCGAGGTCGCATACCTTGTCCTTCTGCCTGTACTGCGAGAAATCCGCAAGCAGGAAAGCATCTGTTCCGAAGCGGTGGTCGGTGCTTGCACAGACATATATCTTATCGGTGAGCTTTTCGTATTTGTAGAAATTCTCATCGCTCATTTTATAGTTCCACCTCCGACAACGATATCTCCGTCATAGAGGACGACAGCCTGACCGCTCGTCACGGCTCTCTGCGGCTGGTCGAATTCGACGAGGTATTCTCCGCCGCCGAGGTATGATACGACAGCAGCCTGCTCCTTCTGGCTGTAGCGTGTCTTTGCGGTGACTCTCATGGGGGCAGTTATCTCCGGGACTGAAATGAGATTGAAGTCATCGGCTATGAGCGAGGACGTGTAGAGGTCGCTCTCATCACCTATCGTGACGGTATTGGCTGATACGTCCTTTTTAACGACATATGCAGGCTTTCCGAGGGCGATGCCGAGGCCTTTTCTCTGACCTATAGTATAATTGATGATGCCCTTGTGTCTGCCGAGGACTTTTCCGTCGGTGCTGATGAAGTCGCCCTCCGGACATTCGGTTCCGGTGGAGCGTTTTATATATCCGGCGTAGTCGCCGTCCGGGACGAAGCAGATATCCTGACTGTCAGGCTTTCCGGAATTGACGAGACCGGCTTCCTCGGCTATCTTCCTCACCTGAGATTTTTCAAGGCCTCCGAGCGGAAAGAGCGTATGCGAGAGCTGCTCCTGTGTGAGCGAATAAAGCACATACGTCTGATCCTTGCTCCTGTCAGCCGGACGTTTCAGCAGCCAGCGGCCGGAAGCTTCGTCGTATTCATTCACGGCATAGTGACCGGTAGCTATGTAGTCATATCCGAGTTCTTTGGCACGTCTGAGCATCTTGTCGAACTTTACGTGCCTGTTGCATTCGATGCAGGGATTCGGAGTCCTGCCGGAAAGATACGCCTCTGAAAACTGCTTCATGACGTACTGTCTGAAATGGTCCTTGAAATTGAATACAAGATGCTCGAAGCCAAGGCGGTATGCGACGCTCCTTGCATCGAGGACATCATTCAACGCACAGCAGGTCTTTCCTTCTTTTTCAGCCTGAGCGATATCTTCATCTCCGAAGAGCTTGAGGGTAACGCCCATGACTTCATAGCCCTGATCTCTCAGGAGCAGAGCTGCGACCGAGCTGTCAACTCCGCCGCTCATTCCAACCATAACTTTTTTCATATATTTTTCCTTTATATAATTATGGGCGGAACTTGTCCGCCCTTTGCCTTTATACTAATTCTTCTATCCCTGCGAGGGAATCATAATAATGGTCTGCAAGAGAGATGATCTTGTCCCTGTCGGGAGCGGCTGTCTCCTCGTAAACGGCTGCCGTTGCGAAACCTGCTCTTTTTGCAGTCTCAATGCAGTGGAGCGAATCCTCAACGACGAGTATCTCTCCCGGCTCAAAGCCAAGACGCTCTGCTGCACCGAGGAATATGTCCGTATGACGCTTTCCGGTGGGATATTCCGCATCGGTAAGCACGAACCTGAACCTGTCAGCTATGCCGCATCTTTTAAGCACTGCCCATGCGAGGTCTTTGTACGTTGCGGTGGCTATGCCGTAGGGTATGCCTTTTTTGTCGAGATAGTCAAGAGTTTCTGTGACGTGCGGCTTGAGGGGGATATTCTCATGATATTCCCGGCTGACGATCTCCTCTATGCGTCTGATGACGTATTCCTTCGTGACGTTCAGTCCGAAGAAGCTGATGAAATACTCCGCAGCACTGTCCACGGTCATTTTCTTCATTCTCTCGGATATATCCTCCGGCGGATCGGTGACACCGTTCTCTGAAAGGAACTGCCTGTCGGCCTTGTACCATATCTTCATCGAATCGATGAGCGTGCCGTCGAGGTCGAATATTATTCCCTTTATCATCTGCCGATCATCACAGGGAGAGCTTCCCATGAGCTTTCATCTTCATAATACTCATCTTCTTCGGGGAGCTGTTCATCGGTGTATTCTTCCGTGTACTCATCTGTATATTCTTCATCTTCAGGCTCGTCACCGGGATATCCTTCATCGTCCTGATAGCTGTAGCTGTCATCGCCGCTTGCCTGGAGGACTGAGGAATCTCCTGAATGAGAAGAGATATCTCTTTTAACGAGTATCACGCCCTGCTTGCCGAGGATATCATATATATGCTCGAACTGTGAGATGCTGTAAGTCGTGTTTCCTACGAGCGGATCTGCGGCATAGACGATGCCCTCGTCCATATCGTATCCGTAGATAGCCAGACAGTGCTGATAGGTAGCGAACCACATCTCCTCGCCGCTGCGTGCGGTGTAGACGTATTCCGGTGTAGTCTCCCAGAGGTTCATAGTCGCCCATACTATGACCGGTCTTCCCTCGTCTATCTGGTAGAAGAGGTCTGTGAAATCCGTGCCGGTAAGGTCGAACGGGAACCACGAACCCTCTCCGATATCCCTGAAATAGAGCTTTGCTGTAGTGCATATGACCGGAGCACTGCATCCGAAACCTGTATATGTCTTAGGATCTCCGATGTATGCTTCGTCCATGGTGTATATACCTTCATAATCGGTCGGCATGAACCTGTCTGCCATTGTGACTTTGTCCACGTCGAAACCGCAGTAGTTCAGCACCTCTGTAAGTGCTGTCACTTCGCAGCCTGTAGGGAGTTCAGGCTCCTGCATGACTGTCTGGAAACCGTCGATCACACAGCTTCCCTTCGGTTTGTATCCTGAAGGAGCAGTAAGGTCTGATGTACCGAGTGTGCTTATCGCTCCGTCTTCTGTTATCTCGTCTGAATCCTTCGGTGCTTCTGCATTATTCCTGTCAAGCTCTGTGGTGAATCCGCTCTCAGCCACGAGTGCGGGATCTGATTCTGAACTGCTTCCCATGAGCTG
>CADBQF010000162.1 GCA_902796705.1 Ruminococcus flavefaciens | reverse complement strand
TTCATTTTTTTGAGTCATTCAACAACACTCCCTCATCCTTATATGTACAACATAGATATGATAGTTTTTTCTCATACTGCCACATAAGCTCAGCTCCTTTCCCACGGCCACGGATCGGAGATCCATGCCCACTGCTGCTGGTCTGTCGATTCTTCCGGAGTCAGAGGTCCGAATCTTCTGGTGAATTCCTCGATGCACTCTTTTCTCAGCCGTGAGTAATTCCTGAACATAGCGAGGGCTCTGCGGCAGTCCGGATGAGTATCGAGGTAGAGGTTGAGTTCCTTGAGGGTGAAGTCGTACTTCTTGATTTTGTTAAGGAGCATTCTGCGTTCATTCATCGCTTTTTCCTCCTCTTCTGAAAGGGAAATCGAGCTGCGGGAAAAGAGTGCCTCTCTGGAAGGCATCATCTTCGGGGTAGACCTCTCCCCACTGCTGGAACGGGACGTATGCTATGCCGAGCGGTGTATTTTTCGGGAACGGAGAGATACCGGGAGTCCTGTCGGCAGGCGGTACGGTACGCATCTCCGGGACAGGCTCACGCATGAGCTGTCTCTCGGTGTTATCAAAAAGATCAAGATTCATAGTGATCCTCCTTTTGGTGCAGAGGACAGAACTGCCCTATGCACTTTTATAGCAAACGCCAAAACCTTTTGACGTTCACTATATACTATTCAGAGATCGGAATTATGGTCACAGGTGAAATGACTGCATCTGCTGATTGACATTTCATTGCAGGAATGAGATAATATATCCGATGCTGACAGCTTTAGTGAGACATTTTCATTTTTTTTACGACTAAGTAACAGGGGAAGATAACGGATCGAAAGGAGTAGGCTATGGATAATGGTGAGAACTACAGCCGCTTCCTCTCAGGTGATAAAAATGCTCTCGAAGATATCGTCCGGGAATATATGGACGGACTTGTGCTGTATCTGTGCAGTTTCACTGACAATATAGTTACTGCCGAAGAGATCGCAGAAGATACATTTGTCAAGCTTTACGCTGACAGGCCGTCGTTCCGGGGCAGAAGCACTTTCCGGACGTGGCTGTATGCCATCGGCAGAAATACGGCTATAGATCATATCCGGAAACATAAAAAGTACAGGGAAGTATCTGCTGATGATCTGTATTCTTTGTCTGATCTGGCAGATATCGAGAGAGAATATATAAGAGACGAAGAACGCATACTGCTGCGGCGGACTATGGAAAAACTCTGTGAAGATTACAGGCAGGTGCTTTATCTTGTATATTTTGAGAATTTTACTAATTCTGAGGCGGGTGCTGTTATGAAAAAAAGTGAAAGGCAGATAAGAAATCTGCTCTATCGTGCAAAAAAGGCTCTGAAACTGCTGCTCGAAAAGGAGGGCTTTGAATATGAGGGATTATAAAGCTATCACCGAACGCATAATTGAGCGTGGGGAAGAAAGACTGAGAAAACGTGAAAAAGCGGCAGCAAGGATAAGGAATTATTCCCTTGCTGTATCGGGAATGTGTGCTGTTCTTGTGACAGGCATATTCCTGTATAAAGACGCAGACCTCCGGAAAGCACCGCCTATGAGCCGCCCTGATGATATCATAGTGACTCAGACGCAGACGGCTGAAACGTCATCTTCACAGGTGCAGACGAGTGCATCGTCAGCCGTTCCGTTAAGGACAACAACGGCGGCGAGCCGGACTTCTGCGGCTGTGCAGACATCATCTTCAACGCAGACAACGCAGGATACAGCTTCGCCGGCCGTGCAGACGACAGCGTCAGCACCGCAGACTGTTCCCGTTCAGACGACGGCAGCGTCACCTGTTTCACAGCCGGAGGAAACTTCTTCGCAGACAACGGCAGAAGCAGCTTCAACTGATGTTATATCATCTACCGCATCGTATTTTGTAACGACGACAACAGCCGAAGTTCCGCAGGACAGGGGAGAGTCATTCCCCACAGCCTGTACCGAGACATTTCTCCCCGGAGAAGAAGGCATGATCTCCGTGAAAAGCTGCTATTCATATTCAGGAGAATGGATACAGGGCGATCTCATAGAAAGAATGACCGGTACGGCTTTCTGTTCCTCCGGGGACGGGACATCAGAGGTCAGTGCGGCAGTATTCACGATATCAGGCTATTCTCCGGAGGAGCGGATAGCGGTCATGTTCAGCGGAGACAAGCGGTACTATGTTTACTGTTTCACACGCAGAGAAGAAGAACAGCTTTAAGAATAAGTTAAATATCAATTTTATATCTGACAAGTGAGACAAAGCATATCCTTTCAGCGACTAAGTAATGAAAGCAACATAAATGGATTCCGGACATTCGGAGCTGTCCGGCGTTCATACTGAAATACCTCCGGAGGTGGTCAGAATGTGGAGCTGTTCAAACAATAAATGAATCTCAAACCGAAAGGAGAATCTATTATGAATATCAGGAAAGTTATCTCTCTTACGCTCGCCCTCACTCTGAGCAGTGTATCTTTTGCCGGTGCAAAGGATATCGATATCGTCACAGCTCAGGAAAATGCCG
>CADBQF010000161.1 GCA_902796705.1 Ruminococcus flavefaciens | reverse complement strand
GGAAAAGTGGGTATCGGCTGAAAGAAGTGATAATATGGATTACAAATGCCTGATGATAGACGATGATGAGATCATTGCAGAAAATACGGCAGAGTATTTCAATGCGTTCGATATAAAAACGGCTTACGTCACAAGCTATGAGAGTGCGGTGGACTTCCTTGCGGAGAACACCGTTTCTCTGATGCTGCTCGATATAAATCTCGGTGACAAGTCCGGCTTTGAGCTTTGCAGGAGGATAAGGAGCGAATATGATATGCCTATCCTTTTCATAAGTGCAAGAACGAGCGATGATGATGTGCTTATGGCTCTTAATATAGGCGGAGATGATTACATCAAAAAGCCTTACAAAATGAATATCCTCCTTGCGAAAGTCAGGACGATACTCAACCGGTACGAAAGATCACAGCAGACGGTGAAGACATCTTCCGCCCCGGCAGAAAGCACCCGGATACAGATCACGGAAGATGTGTTCCTTGACACAAGATCTCACTGCATAGTCAGGAGCGGCAGACAGGTCATACTGAAAGCTCTCGAATACAAGATGCTCTTCTATTTTCTTGAACACAGGGGAAATGTCATCACAAAGGACGAATTTCTCCAGAATGTATGGGAAGATGAGTACGTCGGTGAGGGTACGGTCGCAGTTCATATCCGTCATCTGCGTGAAAAGATAGAATCCGATCCGAACGAGCCTAAGATCATAAAAACCGTTTGGGGCGTGGGATATATCATGGGTGAAACATCATGAAGTACATAAGGGATCTGAGTATTCTTGCAGCAGCCGTTCTGTGCTGTATCGGGATTTTCTTCATGACCGGCAGCAGGAAATATTCTCCGGACATTATCCTCCAGAACGACATAGTCCGGACAGTAGGGGAGAACATGAATGATCTGAGCATACTTGAAAAAGAGTTCTCCGGTACTGATATATTGGTATTCGATACGGAGGGTTTCTGCATCTACCCGGAAGGCAGTGACACAACGCTCACAAAAGCCAGAAATAACGGCGATCTCTGCCTTGCTGTCACAGACGGCAGCAGGTTCATCGCTACAGTAACTATGACCGATCCTTCCTTTTCGGAGTACAGCAAGGCGTTCCGCAGGCTCGCCGTTTCCGGTGCGGTGCTGTTCCTCGTCATTCTGACTGCGGCGGCAGTGTTTTATATTTATATCCGCAGGAATATCCTGAAGCCGTTCCGGAAGATGAAAGAGTTCGCCGGCAGGATAGCATCAGGCGACCTCGACAGTCCGCTTGAAATGGAGCGGAGCAATATATTCGGCGTTTTCACTGAGAGTTTCGACATCATGCGTGAGGAACTCAAAGCTTCAAGAGCCAGGGAAACAGAACTGAGGCGGAAAGAAAAAGAACTTGCCGCCGAACTCAGCCACGACCTTAAAACACCTATCACCGGCATCGACACGATATGCGAAGTCCTCAGCGTGAAAGTCTCCGATGAATATGTTCTCGGAAAGATAAGCGGTATACAGAAAAAAACACAGCAAATGGAACTTCTTGTCAGTGACCTGCTGACTGCTGCACTTGACGATCTCGGAGAAATGACCGTGAACTGCACCGATGAAGATTCTGCTGTGCTTCGTGATATCATAAGAGCGGCAGATACACGCTCTCTTGTGAGGGAAAGTCCGCTCCCGGAATGTATGGTGCATATCGACGTAAAACGAATGAAGCAGGTCATCGGGAATATTATCGGCAATTCCTATAAATATGCCGGTACTGCCATAGAAGCGGAATATTCTGTAAGCGGTGATTATCTGAAAGTATCGCTGACCGACCACGGCAGGGGAGTTCCGGCTGACGAGCTTGATCTTATAATGAACAAGTTCTACCGTGGCAGGGACGTGAGAGATTCTGATGTCAGCGGCAGCGGCCTCGGACTGTACATAGCTTCGGAACTTATGGCTAAAATGAACGGCGAACTGATCTGTTCCAGCAAGGGAGAAGGTCTTACGGCGACACTGATGATACTTTTGTCGTGATATTGAACTCACGGCAGAGGTATACTCTGTCATGATACGGTCATACCTTTAAACAGGGAGCAGGCGATCATTCAAACTTTCTGTCGTAAAGCAAAGCAGCTATAAGGACGACGAAGCATGAACCGGCATTATGAACCAAAGCTCCTGTCGTAGGATCAAGAACGCCGAGAACTGACAGCGTGACTGCAACAAAGTTGATGCACATTGAGATACTGATAGCAGTTTTAATGGTGTTTCTCGCTGCGACGGAGAGACGTTTCAGGTACGGTATCTTAGAAAGATCATCGGTCGTCAGGGCGATATCCGCAGAATCCACAGCAATATCGCTGCCCATATCTCCCATTGCAACGCCGACGCTTGCGGTCTTCAGAGCCGGTGCATCATTCACGCCGTCACCGATCATGCAAACTGTGCCGGTTTTCTCCAGTTCCGTGATATTTGCGACTTTTTCTTCGGGGAGCAGATCTGCCCTTACCTCACTGATACCAACTTTTCCGGCAAAATAGCCGGCTGTTTTTTTATTGTCTCCGGTCAGCAGAACAGTCTTTGTTCCGAGCTTATCAAGGCTGCTGACCATTTCTTTCGCTTCCGGACGGAGAACGTCTGAAAGTGCGATGATGCCGATGATACTGCCGTTTTCAGCAGCAAAGACGGAAGCCTTGCCTTCGTTCCGGAACTGTTCAGCTCTTTCAGAAACATCACCTGAAAGGGCGATGCCGTTCTCGGCAAGAAATTTCTCATTTCCGCAGAACAGCTTATGGCCGCCCACCTCAGCGTAAATGCCTTTTCCGGCAGTCATTCTGAACACATCACAGCCGAAAAGCTCTGTACTCTTTGACTTCGCATAATTTGTTATCGCCTTGCCGAGAGGGTGTTCGCTTTTTGATTCAGCCGATGCTGTCAGTTTCAGAAGCGTATCACAGTCCATTTTGCCGAAAGGAGCGATCTCGCTGACTTCAAGTTTTCCGTAAGTGAGCGTTCCTGTTTTGTCAAATGCGTTCGTATCCGCCTTGCCCATGATCTCCAGTGCCTCGCCGGATTTGATGATAACACCGTGCTTTGTCGCCTGACTGATAGCAGCCATGATAGCAGTCGGCGTAGAAAGCACCAATGCACAGGGGCAGAACACGACCATTACCGTTACTCCACGGACGATATCTCCTGTGATAACAAAAGCGAGTATTGCAATCAGAAGTGCAGCAGGCACGAGCCAGCTTGCCCATTTATCAGCGATACGCTGTGTGGGTGCTTGCTTTTTTTCGGCATCTTCCACCATTTTTATAAGTTTTTTCAGTGAGCTGTCCTCACCGACCTTTGTGGCTTTCATATCGACTGAACCGAATCGGTTGATCGTTCCGCAGAACACACTGTCTCCCACAGTCTTGTCAACGGGAAGGCTTTCTCCCGTCATAATGGACTGGTCAACTGAAGTTTCGCCGCTGATTATCTCACCGTCAACAGGGATAGTCTCACCCGGCAGAACACGCAGGATATCACCGGCTTTTATCTCCTCGGCAGAGATCATGACTTCATTTCCGTCACGGAGAAGTCTTCCCTGAGCCGGTGTAAGGCTGATGAGATTTTTCAGTCCCTTTTTTGCACGTTCAGTCGTCATATCTTCGAGGATAGCACCGATCTCCATGATGAATGCAACTTCGCCTGCTGCAAACAGATCACCGATACATATGGCAGCTATCATTGCCGCCGTGATAAGCAATGCTGATGATATTTTGCTGATGCCTTTATTGTGT
>CADBQF010000160.1 GCA_902796705.1 Ruminococcus flavefaciens | reverse complement strand
GCCCGTCGGCGGATTTTTGCCTTGCCACCGACAAAATTATGCCTGAAAATCCGTACATTCACCCTATGTGGACAGGTTCTTATTTCAAGCAGAAGTCGGCTTTCTTAATTATAGATTTTTTCAGATTCTATAAGACAGGTAACATCAGCTCTGTCATAACATCGATCCGGCAGATAGCAGATAGATATACGCTTGAAAACAAGACGACTTGTAATAGTATGTAAAAAATGTTTACACCGGCAAATAATATGAATATTATTGACAATCAGCTTTAAAAATGGTATAATCTGAGCATAAGAAACAGATCATCACTGCACAAAGGAGGTCAGTTATGAAAACAGTAAAACGTCTGAGAAGCACTATGATCGCAGCGTGCCTGACGGTCACTTCATTTCCGATATCCATGACCGGAGCATCTGCCGCTGAACAGCCGCTGATGATAACGGAGGTCTGTACACAGAATAAGACTTCATTCCTTGATAGCTACGGCAGTGCCTCGGATTGGATAGAGCTGCATAACAGTTCGGATTCGCCGATATCCCTTAATGGCTGGACGCTTGCGGATCCAGCTAAAAGCTGGACATTTCCCGACGGAGCGTCTATCGGAGCAGGAGAATATATGTTAGTCTTTGCGAGCAAAGATGCTTCCACCGACACAGAATATCACACCGGCTTCGGACTTAGCAAAAGCGGCGATACACTGACATTAAAAGACAGCTCCGGAAACACAGTACAGACACTTGATATTCCTGCTCTTTCAGAGGATCGGACTTACGGTCTGCTGCCGGAGTCTGATACATGGTCTGAAATGCCGCCTACGCCTGGTGACATAAATGTCTTTTCTGTTGCCGCTCCGCACTTCTCGCTGCCGTCAGGTTTTTATGATCCTGCGGATACTCCGCTTCTTTCGCTTGATGCTGTTTCAGATATCTACTATACAACAGACGGCAGCGATCCTACGACATCTGCCAGTGCCGTTCATTATGAAGGTGCTCTGACACTGCGTGATCGCTCTGAAGATGAAAATATCTGGAGCAGGTATGAGTACGAAGATAACAGTCCGTACTCTGTCATCATAAAGACGAGATATGAAGCCCCGGATTATCCCGTTGAAAAGGCAAATGTTATCCGTGCCGCAGCTAAGGAAGGCGATGTATGGAGCGATGTAGTCACCAATACATATTTTGTTATGAACAGTGACCGGCTTGCATATTATCGGGAAATACCGGTCGTTTCACTTGTTACGGACGGCGGGAACCTGTTCAGCAAGGATACGGGCATCTATGTTGTAGGACAGCAGTTCATGGACTGGAAAAACAGCAGCAGCTATGATCCGAATAAGAGTGAATGGGATACAGATAATGTCGCAAACTTTTTCGGCAAAGGCAAAACATGGGAGCGTCCGGCATTCATGACCCTTTTCCAGAACGGTGAGATGACTCTTTCTCAGGATATGGGGATTCGCATAAAGGGTTCATCTACCCGCAATGCTGCAATGAAGAGTTTTAATCTCTATGCAAGAGGCGAATACGGCAGCTCTAAAGTGAACTTCGATCTTATCCCGGATAACAAAGCTGTTGATGACGGAAAGCAGATAAAGAAATATGATTCATTCTCGCTGCGTGCTGTAAGCTGGGTGAATCGCTGGAGAGATCATATCGTACAAGCCCCGCTGAAGGATATCGGTAACATGGCAACGCTCGACAGAGAGAAAGCGATCGTTTTCCTGAACGGTGAATACTGGGGATTATATGAGATACAGGAGAAGACCTCCGATGACTATATCCACAGCAACTACGGCATAGCCAAAGAAGATGTCGCCATGATAAAGGACAATGCTCTTGAAGAAGGAACGGCTGACGATCTTAAAGCATACAATGATCTCGTTGATTTTATAAAGACGAATGATATGTCCGATGCCGCAAATTATAAAACGGTGACAGAAAAACTCGATGTTGACAGCATGATCGAACACTTTGCTCTTTGCCTTTACACAGGAATGTGGGACTGGCCTAATCACAACTATATCGTATGGCGTTCCAATGGAGCGGAGATAGAGGGCAATCCTTATTCAGACGGAAAATGGCGTTTTGGCACATTTGATTTTGATTATACCTGCGGCCTTGATTATTCCGGCGGAGTCAGCTCCTACAGTTATGATATGTTCAGTAAACTGAGCGGTACATCAACTTATACTGCGGCAGCTTTCATTAGTCTGCTTGATTCGCCCGAATTCAAGGATAAATTTGCAGCCCGGTTCTGTGACTATGCAAATGTTGTCTATGCACCGGATAAAATGGCAGATGAGATCAACGGTCTGACAGACACATATATAGAATATTATACAGACAGTCAGCTCCGCTGGAATTCGGCTGCAAGACCTACAGCATCTGCCCGCAGTAATGAGATGATATATCTGAGATCGGAGATCGATAAGATCACGGAATTCTTCCGGAAGCGTCCCGACTATGCTATCAGGCAGATGATGAACTACTGCGGCTTGAACAAGGAGATCTTTTCTGTAAAGCTGAACACCAGCGGAAGCGGGAATATCCTTGTGAACGGTATCCCTGCAGGGGAGCTTTCCGGCGGTCTTGTGTGCAGATATCCTGCCGGCACAGCTATCACAGTCAGTGCAGTTCCGGCAGAAGACGAGTCATTCACAGGCTGGAGCGGAATGTTTTCAAGCAAGGAGACAGAAGTCACATTTACAGTAGAATCTGATATGGAGCTGACAGCGAATTTCGGTGAATATGTTTCGACAGGAGATGTCAATGCTGACGGAGCATCTAACATTGCTGATGCCGTTCTGATGCGGAAATGGATCCATGCTGTGCCGGAAACGGTGCTTGCTGACTGGCAGGCAGGAGATCTTTGCAGGGACGGCAGGCTCGATGTATTCGACCTTGTTATGATGAAAACACAGCTTGTGGATACTGCCGCCGCTGTCGAACT
>CADBQF010000159.1 GCA_902796705.1 Ruminococcus flavefaciens | reverse complement strand
CTGCTTGCTCTGCCGGAGATCATAAATTTCAATCTGCTGCTGATAAACGCTTTCGGAAAAAGTATTGTTTTCGGATACCACAAAGATCATTCATTTTTCAGGGGACCGGGAGGTTATTATCCTATATGCCTGATGATATTCTACATATGGATAATGGCTTACAATGCCCTGAAAATGATAAGAAAGAATGAAAAGCAGCGTGGCGGTATCATCCTTTCCATTTCGCTCCTGTCGATAATCACGCTGTATGCTGAATATATCGACCTTATCAGGAATTTCACTGACGATGCTATCGCACTCGGACTTTTCATTTATTACTGGTATATGACAGCTATTTATCATAATGAAATACAGGAAAAGCTATATCTAAGCAGGCTCGAACTCGAACAGAGCAAGAATGAGATGCTCATGGCTCAGATACAGCCGCATTTCATAAATAATTCGCTCATGTCGCTCCGTTCGCTTTGCAGGGACAATACGGAGATGTATGAGTCGCTGACGAATTTCTCGCTTTATCTCCGCTCACATTTCGATGCTCTCGGAAATACCAAGGAGATATCTTTTGAAGAGGAAATGGAAAATATCGAAGCCTATCTCTCGCTTGAACAGCTCAATTTCGGTGACCGCCTTGATATCGACTATGATATCGAAGCTGACGATTTCTACATTCCCGCACTTTCCGTTCAGCCTCTCGTCGAAAATGCTGTCCGTCACGGTATAGGAAGCTACGATAAAGGTGGAAAACTCAGGATAGCGACACGCCGTACTGATGACCGGATAATCATTGAAGTCATCGATGACGGCTCAGGCAAAAGCAGCATCACACCAAAACAGAAAAAACGCAAAGGCGTTGGAGTAGAAAATGTCCGTGCAAGACTTCGCTCTATCAGCAACGGCGAACTTGATATCATCAAGGGTGAACACGGAACTACCGCAAGGATCACTATTTCTGATCCGGGCAGCCAAACAGGAGGAAAACCATGATAACTTTAACGATAGACGATCAGAAAACTTCATCAGAACTCCTTCAGTTCATGATGTATAAGATCGATCCGGAGGGAACACACCTGATCGCCGGAAATACAGAAGAAGCCTTTTCTCTGCTGAGCGATGAAGTTCAGATCGTCTTCCTCGATATCGAGATGCCGGGCATGAACGGTATCGACATTGCAAAACACATTAAGAAAAATCACAGCCGTATCAATATAATCTTCGTCACAGGTCATCTTGAATACAGCTTTGAAGCACATGGGATCCACCCGAGCGGATTTCTCAAAAAGCCCGTCTGTGAAAAGGACATCATTCGTGAATTGCAGGAACTTCGTTTTCCGCTGAAAGAAGTGAAAGTCCCGCTCGTCGTGCATTGCTCGCCTTTTGCTCTGTTCTCTGACAATAAGCCGTTTGACTTCAAGCGTGACCGCACTATCGAGCTGTTTGCCTATCTTGTCTACAAGAACGGTGCTTTCTGCACGAACGGAGAACTCCTCGCTGCACTCTGGGACGGTGATCCGGAAAAACAGGGATATCTCCGCCAGCTAATTATGGATATGAGGGAAGGTCTGAAAGAGATCAATTCCGAGAATGTTATAGTTAAAAAATACGGAAAAATAGGCATAAACATCAATGCTTTATACTGTGAAGGAGATCCTTCTGTTATAATTGACGAATTCAGGTGGATATAAACACAAAATTTTCGCCGTTTTATCACAATATTTTCACAATAACGTCCGATTTTATCAAAATATGTAACAGTCCTGTAACGCTTACTATGATATAATAGAGCCATAAAATATAGTACGACCTGATATGCCGGCTCTTTTATCATATGGGGGAGTAAAAGGCCATTCATTGCATAACGAACATCAAGCGTACTATATCGACCAATTGTCTGTATGGTACGCTTTTTTCATGCTTTCAGACAATGATATGTGAGGTGATTAACCGGATACGTTATCATTATTATCGAGGAGATAGATCTCCCCTGCCCCTCAATTTCTGCACAACAGGAGATCATCAGCATCACAGGATACGTCAAATAATAACAAACAACGAAAAGGCAGAATATGGATAACGAATTAAAGAGTATCGTCACTATGCTACGGCTCGTCCGCTGCACGCTTCATGATGAAACTCCCGATCGTGACATTCTGAACGACATCGATCCGTATACTCTGTACAAAGTAAGCAAGAAATATAAAATGGCTGCATACGCTGCCGATGCACTTTTAGCTGCCGGATGCACTGACCGGCACTTCAGTTCAGAAAGAGAGAACGCTCTGCGTATCAACGAACAGCTTGAAAAAGATACAAACAAGCTGATAAGAAAACTTGAACACGATAAGATATGGTACATTCCTCTCACCTACCGTCCTCTTAAAGATAAACACCCGGCATTCATGTTTTCTCAGACTTACAGCAGTGAGTTTCTCGCTGAAAAAAACAAGCGTTCAAAAATAAGGGATATTTTGTCCGATATGGGGTATACTCTCAATAAAGCTGACAGCAGGGACGTTTTCACCAACAGATACGGTGCTTCTATATCTGTCAGGTCTGAACTTTTCACCAGCACCGGCAATGATGCAGTAGACGCTTACTATGCGGATATCAGGAACATTCTTTCAAAAGATACATCAAACCAGCACGGGTACCGTTTCATGCTGGAAGACTATTATCTTTATCTTATCACTAAACTTTACACTGAACGTAAAACTGAACTCTGCGATCTGATAAAAATCTATATGATCCTACAAGGATTCGGGAATTCCATTGTTTGGGATCATATGTCTGCTGTTTTAAAACAGCTCGGACTTGATAAGATCGAAAAAGAGAAAAGAGATCAGGCTAACAGACTTTTCCGGAAAAAAGAAATAGATCATCTGGAACTTTCTGATGAGATCGCAGCTCTTGCAAAAGACCATGTATCAACCGCTCCACCAGTCATAGGAAACAGATTTATACATATAATAAGAAAACTGTTCAGATAATTTCGGAGGTGTTTAGTATGTTCGATAAAAATGACAGAAGGGAAAGTGTCATTCGTGTTCGTGTGAACGACGTCGAAAAAGAAAAATTCAAAGCGTACTCCAAAGCACTCGGGTACAAAACTGTCAGCGATATGATACGTTCGCTGATCGAAAAAGATGTTTTATCAAATGAGAATGAACATGGATCTATAGATCGCACATAAATAAAATGCAGGGCTGCATACCGCTTAAATGTACGGTATGCAGCCCTTTTGCTTTATCTGTTCGATATCTCACGTATTTCATATGTCACATCGTAAGCATCATCAGCACAGACACTCTCAAAGGAGTCGGATATCCTTTGTGATGCGATATCTCCGCCTATACTGTCAGCTCCTATCAGTATGACATATACTCTGTTTCCGTTCTGGCAGCAGATGTCTCCATGTCTGAGAGACCTCTGGACTACCAGACCGAGATCATTCATAACATCTGGTTCAACTATGCCGTCCGGCATACGGCTGCGGAGCCTGAATTCGACAAGCTGTGCCTTTTTGTCAAGCCTTTCGAGTATCCTGAGAACGAACTTGTATATATTCCGGAAATCTTTCTCCTCGACCACAAAGGCTCCGGAAACATCATTGCCGGAAGCAAATGTATCGAATGAGGAGAATCCGGAAATGACGGTGTTCTCTGCAAGATCGATTATCCTGCGTCGGAGGAGCTTTCCGTACATCGGTAGGACGATAACATCATCTGCACCGGTAGAGCATAGATCGACCTGATTCTCGTATGAGCCGTTTGTTGTACATAAAGCAGCCGACATCATCTTTTCCCATGCTTTTCCAAGGAGACTATTGATCCTGTTTTCGGCAAATTCCTGTGATATCATGACACATTCACAGTCGGACGGGAATTCATCTCCGCTGTATATGACCGGCTCGATGCCCGGCAGAGATCTGACGCTTCTATAAAGGAGCGAATCCTTATTATCGATGATCAAAACCTTCTTATCCATTGATACTTCTCCTTAACTTTTATTTTTATCGGCATATTTTCTGTGGATATTATCTATATCTTCCGTTGTGCCGCCGCCGTTGTCGTCTTCTGCACGGAAGCAGCCTTTTTCGACAAGTCTGAGGAACGCTTCCACAACATCGGAAGCAAGCTGAGTTCCTGCCCCCTCCTGAAGTATAGATACAGCTTTTTCAAAATTCATTCGTTTGCGGTATGGTCTGTCAGAATACATAGCATCGAACGTGTCAGCTACAGCGATTATCTGTGCAGCCCGTGGGATCTCGTCGCCTTTGAGTCCTTTCGGATATCCCTTTCCGTCGGGGCGTTCATGGTGAGAACCTGCACCGTCAGCAAGTTCCGGCATGATGCTTATATCTTTCAGCACGTTATATCCAAGTGCTGAATGAGATTTGATTATATTGAATTCGTTGTCAGACAGCTTACCCGGTTTGTTGAGTACCTCCGGTGGGATACCGACTTTTCCTATATCGTGAAGCAGGGCTATATTGTAGAACTTCTCTGTCTCTTCCTCGCTGTAACCGAGTTCCTTTGCGAGCATAGCTGTATATTCAGCCACACGGGTAGAATGACCGTTAGTGTACTTATCCTTCATATCGATGACCTTAGCAAAAGCCTGTACTATCTCACGGATAAGGAGCTTGTCTTCTTCCTGCTTGCGGAGGAATTTCTTTGTCCTGTATTTCATAATGAGTATGACTGCCAGATAGCAGACACCTATGATAAGTGCCGCTGCTGCTGCCTTGAACCACACTCTCTCACGAAGCCACTTATCTTTTCTGATCGTAACGCTTGTCTGCTTGAATCCGTGTCCCTGCGGATCATTTAGCTGTATCACAAACTGATACGTTCCGCCTTTCAGGTTGGTGTAGTTGATAGGAGCAAGCTCGCTTCGTGCAACGGTAGTCTGTTCTCTGTCAAATCCGTCAAGGTAATACGTCACGAGAGGATTTAAGAGGGAATAATTGTAAACGAAACTGTAAATCGTTATCTTCCGTGTATTTTTTGATACTCTGAATTCACCGTTCTTGTCGGGATAGACTTTCTTTCCGTCGGCTTCGATATAGGGAACGGCGGTCAGAAGGTCCTTCACATCTTCAAAAGGAATATCGATATTCACCTTTGAAACTCCTGTATTACCGGCGATATACAGATCACCATTCTCGGTTAAAGCACTGTATGAATTTGAAGTCGTGATGCTCTGCAAGCCGTTGTATCTGCTGTAGAAGACCGTATTTATCTCCTCATTGCGGAGAAGATCCTCTACCTCGGCAACATATATGCCGTTGCTGCTGAGGATCCACATCTCGCCGTTTTTATTTTCATAAAGATCGAAATTGTTGGAGTACGGGAACTTCTTTATAGTCGTTATCGTATTATCGGCTGTCATGTAGGCTATGGAGTTACTTGTAACTATCCAGAACAGATCTCTCGAAATATCTTTCTTGATACGCATGATGACTTCTGATGAAAGCCCTGAACCTATACCGTAATGAACTGCTTTTGAGCCTTTGATAGTATAAATGCCGTCACCGTCTGTTCCGGCTATGACAGTTCCGTCAGATGCCTGTGTCACGGTCAGAACCTCAAGATTGCTTATTCCTGAAGATTCACCGTATACTTCCTTGACTTCATCATTTTCGATAACAACGACTCCGCCTGTGCAGGCGGCGAGCATACTTCCGTCATCGCATTCGTAAACTGTCCTTACACGTTCAGAGGGAAGTCCGTCTTCTGTCGAAAAGCGTGTGACTTTTCCGTTGTCGTAAATGACAAGCGGATTATCACCATAGGAAGATATCCAGAGCCTTCCACGGCTGTCGGTTATAATAGAACGAATATTGCAGCTTCCGAGCATTTCGATAAGATCGTCCTCTTCAAGCTTTTTTCCGGAAGCAGTTACAGCCGACTTTATAGGTAATCTGTCTTCTTTGCCGTTTTCTCCAAGCACTGTCAGACCGCTCGTTTTTCCTCCGATGAGGAGCTTTCCGCCGAACACACAAGTGCTGTTTACGACCATTTCCGGAAGTCCGTAATGGCTTGTGATATCAGCAAACTGATTCGGAACGATCTTCATAACGCCCTGCTTTGATGAAGTGAACCAGAGATTTCCCTGATAGTCAATCATCATCTCCTCTACAGCCGTATCGACCGGGAGATTTTCAAGTATCGTCACTGTATCGTCATGCACGACACCTATGCCGTTATCTGAACAGATCCATATCCTGTCACCGAATTCTCCGATAGAATTGATATATTCAAGCGGAGATACGTCATATTTTACTGCTGACCTGAATCCGGAAGAGAGTTCTCCGTAATATACCTCGGAATTTTTCGTGCCGAGATAGATGTATCCCGGCTTATCGGGATCAGGCATGATAGAATGGATATCACTGATGCCCATTTTTGAACTGTCATAGAATCCGGTAAGTTTACCGTCATAGATCGTGAAAACAGCACCATTCTTCGTAATACCATAGATAATACCGTCACAGCCTTTTATGATGTCTTTTATGTATTCTTCATTTATCTGAGGTGCATCGAATGTTCTCAGCTCCATATCATTTCCGACTACAGCTATGCCGTGAGTAGAGGCGATGTAGATATTCCCTGCATCGTCCTCTGCGATAGAGCGGATCGTCGATGATTTGAGTCCGTCTTCCTTTGTATAAAGACGTATCGTATCTCTTTCGATGACGGCTGCACCGCTGTCATTCGTACCGGCCCAGAGGCGGTCTTTGCTGTCAACGAAAAGACTTACAACACTTGCAATGCCCGTTGTTGAGTCAAAACGCTCAAATGTGTTTCCGTCGAAGCGGATAAGTCCGCTGTAGCTTCCTATCCAGATAAAGCCCTCCGAGGTGGAAGCAATGTCGTTTGCCTCCGAAGTCGGAAGTCCGTTCGTATTATCATAAAGTACGGCAGAATATCCGTCTTTTTTCCCGATCGGATCAAATGCCGGCTCTGCACTTTCCGAACTCGAAACAAGAGGTACTGCCAATGAGAATACGAGCAGAAATACAACAAGAGCAGCTATCAGTCTCATCAGATATTTTCTTTTTTCCCTGACAAGAATCTTCACAGCCATGCACTCCCTTCTGTAAAGATTGACTTATAAGATATCTT
>CADBQF010000158.1 GCA_902796705.1 Ruminococcus flavefaciens | reverse complement strand
CGTCACTCTGTCTATCGTCGAGATGCAGTTGAGAAGTGTGGTCTTTCCGCTTCCGGAAGAACCCATTATCGCCACGAACTCTCCCTCATTCACGCTGAACGATATGTCGTCTATAGCTTTGGTGAGATTAGAGCGGCTTCCGTAGTATTTTTCGATATGCTGGATATTTAGCAGTGCCATTGTGATCCTCCCTTTATTTATGCTGTCTCTCCGGAAACAGCATTATCGTTTATCATGTAAATATCATACCATATCCATGGAAAAAGGTCGAGCGATTAATATTACTTAACATTACATTTTTGTAACTTTAGAATTCACTTTCTTTCATCACCGAGAGCATATCGTTCTTTCCGAAAGTGATGATGATATCGGTATACTCTCCCCTGACGGACTCTGCACGTATCGTATGGCCGAGCTTGCTGCACATCGTTTTTATGATGTAGAGTCCCATTCCGGTAGCTCCGGAACGTATCCTGCCGTTCTCGCCGGTAAAGGATTTCTCAAAAATATACGGAAGATCAGTCTCCGGTATGCCGATGCCGTTGTCACGGAAATGGAGCTGCGTGCTTTCGCTGTCTTCGACGGCATAGACGAATATCTCAGCCGGGCGGTCGTGGGAGATGTATTTCATGCTGTTCCCGAAAAGCTGTCCCAAGATGTACATGAGCCATTTCGCATCGGTGCATACCGTCGTATCGAGCGAATCAGTTCGGAGGGAGATGTTCCTCATCTGGAGGTCGGCACGCTTGCGGACGGCGATATCGGCAAAGACACGTTTCAGGAGGACTTTCTTGAAAATGTAGTCCTTTTCCGCACTTCCGCTCCTTGTGTAGAACAGGACGTTCTCGATATCGTCTTCTATAAGGCGAAGCTGTTCGGAATATCTGCCGTTCCCGTCGTTGTGGCACATCAGATCGAGCGATGCAAGGGGGAGCTTTATCTCATGCACCCACATTTCTATATATTCACGGAAATCGGAATTCTCACGCCGGAAGCCGGATATCTGCTCGTTCATGGAACTGTTCGTCCGGCGAAGGACATCGTATATCATCTTTCCCTCGCAGAAATCGGGTTCTTCGATGACTTCTGCAAGGAGGTACTTCTTGTCCATTTCCTCGATGCACCGGCTCATCTCGGTGTAGAATCCCCTTTTGCGGAAATATTCCCATAATTCGGCAATGATGACCGCTGCCGACACTATGCCTGCAAAGACGGTCATCACGACAGCAGAGAGCTTCATCGCCCTCATAAAAAGCATGACTGTTCCCAGTGCGAGAGCGTATATAAAATATGCCGTCAGTCTGTCCCTTAAAAAAGCTCTGAAACTCATTTCAATACATACCCCAGTTTCTTTCTCGTCACGATAGCGTCCTCATAGCCAAGCTCGGAAAGCTTTCCACGCAGGCGGCTGATATTGACCGACAGAGCGTTGTCGTTCACGAATTCGTCATTGTCCCAGAGAGCCGTCATGATAGCGTCCCTCGTGACTATCTCCCCCTGCCGTTCAAGAAGCAGCTGGAAAATTATCATCTCATTCTTGGTGAGGGACTGCTCACAGCTTCCACGGGTAAGAGTTCCCCTGACGGAACTCAGCTCCGCATCGTGATATTTCTGCACCAAATTTGTCTTTGATGCACGTTTGAGTACCGCCGATATCCTCAGCAGCAGTATCGTCGGGTTATACGGCTTTGTTATGAAATCATCCGCACCGCAGCTCATTGAGATAAGCTCGTCTATCTCCGTTGTCCGGCTGGTGAGCATTATCACCGGTGTTTCCGATCTTTTGCGGAATTCCTTTAGAAGCTCCTCGCCGTTTGTTCCCGGAAGATTTATATCGAGCAGGACAAGATCATATCCGTCGGAGAAGAGCTTCTGTTTTATCTCATTCTCCTCCCCTGCACTGTCAGCGTCATATCCGGAATTATTGAGCATTATCCGCAGTTCGCTGCAAAGGACTTCATCGTCCTCTATAACGAGTATTTTCTTCATATATATATCTCCTGTGGAAAAAATTTTACTTTATTATATCACTGACGGTTTATGTTGTCAAGGCGTAGATGAAGTCGGACTGAGGCTCATATCTGCCTGTTTTTCCTGAATGCTGTCCGGTATCCAAGCTCCGAGAGGCGGCGGCTTATATCGTCGAGTTCGCCGTAAGTCCGGATAAGCTCATATCCGGCTGCGGAAAGAGCATTGTCCACAAAGCGGTCACGCTCTGCCCTGTCCTCACGCTGATGAGTGCTGTCATCAAGCTCTATCAGAAACAGCACTTTCATGTCCTTTACTACAGCAAAATCGATATGCTTAGCCTTGATCTTTCCGAAATATCTTCCCCATTCGCCCTCTGCAAGTCCTTCATCGACTTCGAGAAGATCGGCAAGCCTTATCTTTGCAAGGATATCAAGCCCTGTTCCCCTGACGAGAGGTCTCAGCATTCCGTAAAAACTGTATTCACGATCTGTCAGCAGCGGCTTTTTATGATACGGATATTTTTCTTTTGGTCTTAATGACCTTTTATAAATGAATACCGCTATGACTATCAGCACAGCGATAACAGCATACTGCATATATTCACGCCCTTTTCCTGATAACAAAAAATTCCGATACTCAATGAGCATCGGAATTTCTTTGGGGTATTGTTGATTACCACTGGTCTGAGTGACGGGACTTGAACCCACGGCCTCTACCACCCCAAGGTAGCGCGCTACCAACTGCGCCACACCCAGACGTTTTTGT
>CADBQF010000157.1 GCA_902796705.1 Ruminococcus flavefaciens | reverse complement strand
TTTTATTCACAGGATGTATGCCGGCAATTAATCCCACCATACTTTATATGCTAAAGCAAAGCCCGAACCATTTTAGTCCGGGCTCAGCCTTATCTTCAAATCAAATAAACTTCTTTATGTAAGACGGTCAGATGCGTTCATACGTAAATGTGAATATATCTCCACGTATGATATAGAGATCGTTTTCGTCATGTGCAGGATGTGCCATATAATCCCCGATGCTGCCGTACATATAATGCTCCTGATCCCAGAGAGAATAGAGCTTCGTAAAATTATCCAGCTTCATGGCAAGGATCTCGCTGCTTTCAGATGCCTTGCACCCGTGCAGATATTCCACGAGCTGTCTGCCTGTTTTTTTCTGACCGGTCTGTGCAGAAGGCGGATAGCGATATGCAGACACATCTGGTATCTCCTTGCATCTGACATATTTTTTTTCAAATTTCTCGTGCCTGATTGGATAAACCTCTCCGATCACACCGACCATGAGATAGATGTCCGGATCGGGCGTCACAGTTATATCGCCCTCCAGCATACGGATATGGATATCCTCACCCTCCGGCGAGAGCTCTGTTGTCGGGATATATCCCAGAACAACGTCCTTTTTCCGGAAGCGTTCTGCACCGGAAAAGTCGGGACGATCCCTGCCCGCAAAAATGACATCGGATCTTGTAAAGAAATCACGGATACGGTCGGCAACAAAAGCCATGATATCCTTAGGCAGCGAGTTCTGATAGTCGATGCAGCCGCCTGCTTTGTTATCATGTCCGCCGCCGCTGCCGTATCCGTAGGTAATAAACGCAGCAAGATCCGGTGCCTTGACAGAATCTGTACAGGTACGGACAGAGATCTTGTATCCGGTATGGTACGGACAGCAGACAACGCACTCTGAAACCATATCTACCTGGATCAGTGTATCGGAGATGATACCGAGGAGATTCGGATCGCAGTTGTCGGCGATGGTATAGGCACTCTGCTGCTTCGGAAGAGAAGGATCATCTGATACTGAAGAACCCTCTGGATGCGGGTAGAATTTGCAGGCGTTGAGTGCCTTGCCGATGATGCCAAGTTCTTCTTCTGTCAGATTGGTATTCACCAGCAGCCTGATGAGTGCTTTGTTGTATTTTGCGATATCACGCAGCTCACGGTCCATAGGCCCGCTGATCTCCGAAAGTCCGACCGTATCCATATACAAGCCGTAATAGAGTGCCGTTGCAACATTTTCTTCCTCGTTGATGTCGTAACCCACCTCCTTGAACAGCTCATATATGACAGACGCACAGCTTCCGTATTGCTCCTTGATAACAGAGTGTTCCGGAACAGGCTTTCTCTTCGGGAGCCGGTGATGATCGATCACAATGACGTTTTCTGCCGCAAAGCTGCCGACATTGCCCTCACCGTGAAAGCAGTCTACCGTGACCAGAAGCTGAGGCACAGCACCGTTTTCGTTCAGGTTTTTAATATGGCTGACCTGAATGCCGAGTTTGTTTATCATTATCAGCATATTCGGCTTGCTGATCTCACGTTCTCCGGCATAGAAAAAGCGTGGTTTTTTTCCGTTTTTATTCAGATAGCGGCAAAGTGCAAATCCGGAAGCGATCGCATCGGCATCGGGATTATGATGCGTCTGAATGACAATATCATCATAGTCAAGCAGATGCTTCAGCAGCGGTTCATTTCCCATAAAATATTATACTCCTTTTCAAATTCAGTCAGATCGTCGGTCTCTTTTCATATCTATGTGAGATACACTGTTAAACGTCCTTTCAGACTTCGCCCAATGACGAAAGATAAGTCTTTGCAGCTTCCAGAATCTGCTGTGTCGTGTATATCGGGAACAGACCTGTTTTATTGCTGCCGGAGTCACTGATATACACGATATCACCTTCGGGCGGGGCAGCAGCAAAGCCGTCGATCCGGAAACGAACAGAAAAACCTGATGTATCCAGTATCCATGCCTGAGATCTCTCCCATACGGCACAGATGCGGTTCTTGTCGGCTGAGGGGATCGTTTCAAAAAGGGAAGCAGCGGAACTGTCGTACTCAAAGATATCATTGTCCCCGTTACCTGCAAAATCAAGCCGGCAGCTTCTTCCCGTAAAGCCTTCGGCATTCATCTCGTAGAGATTTGAGTCACGGCAAAGCACAGCAAAGGTATCATCGCTGACTGCTGCCGCTGAGATCGGCTCCTGACTCGTTGCTTCAAGGGAGACAGTGCTTTTCAGACTGCCCGTATCAGCATCATAAAGCGAAACAGTGCGGTCGCTGTAGAATACGCCGACAGTGGCGGTATTCTGCCAGAATATCTGCTGGATATCACGCTTTGCGATGCCGCTTGTATCATGATCGAGCGTTATATCCTGATCTGTGGAGAAATCGTGAACGATCAGCTCTGTTCTGCCGTCCCCGTCATTGAATTGCACATACATTGCGGCCTTACAGCCCGAAACGGCGAACATCTTGTTCAATAACTCCCTGTCCGCAGCAGATGTATCTTCCTTCATTGATGCCCATGACTTTGCACTTCCGTCTGAGGACACGAATATGATATTTTTTTCGGATCTGTCCAGACAGAAAGCACCGCCGCCGGAAGGGATCAGCCCCGCATTCTGGCACAAAGAAGCAGATAGATCCTTTATATCTTCAGCTTTTCCGTTCTCAGGATCTATGCACATGGTTTTATCCGTAAATTCCCCATTCTTAGTTGCATTTACGATGAGCTTGCCGCTGTCCGTAAATGCAGCACTGTTGATCTTGTAATTCTCAAGCGGGGTGATCTCTCTGCATTCTCCTGCCGCCGGATCAAATATGAACAGGTGATATATGACTCCCTCGCCGGAATCATAGGAATTGTCCGGATAGTATGTGGATACGACAGCAGCTTTTGTACCGTCATTTGTTACTGCGATGACATCACGGTCATACATGGATTCGCCGGTATCGATCTCCCTGAACATTTCATTCTGTTTCGGATACTGGATATAGGCAGTGTCAGAGAAACGCTCAGCAGTGACATACTTTCCGAGACTGTAGCTGGAAAGTGCGATATTCGTGTTGAATCTCTGCAATCTGAATGACCGGTCGTCAGAAGCATCTCCTGTTATATAGTTTTTCACGCTGAGCATATATTCCTCACCGTTTGTCAGTGTGAACATCACGAGGCCATTTCTGCTGAACGATACGTCTGTCATCTCTTCGTCGAAGGGAATGTTTTTTATCAGATCACCAGTTTCAAAATCAACAAATGAGATATTCCGGTCCGTCGTCACAACGAGAATATCATGCTCGGAGCTGATCTGATCGGCAGGCATGAGGAATGTCTTCCCGTTTTTCTGATAGTTTATCGGAAGGGTAACGCTCCATTTCTTCTCCGTCATATCCTTATCATAGCGGATAAGATCAGAGACTGCACCGGAAGAAACACTGCATACGGTCAACAGCGGTTCGTTATTGCAGAATTGCAGACAGCAGTTGTTGATCGCAAGCGGTTCGGGATAATCCACCTCGATCTCACGCACAAACTTCATATCGTGGTCATCTGTCTCGTAGACTTTCAGCGTATTTTCATCTTCATAAGTATAGATCAAGCCGTCATGTACTGCTTTGACCGTAAAATTGCGGAACAAACTATATGAATCACCGCCGGATCCCACTTTTACGGTGTCATCTACGCTTCCCGTCCCTTTGTCGATCATTTCAAGATAGAGATCATTGCCCATGATCGTTGATCCGTCGTTTAATTCTTTCTTTTCCTGATAGATACGCAGAACATAATTCTCATACATAATGATATCATAGTAAGAATATGCGTTCTCCGATCCTGGGACGCTCCATTTCACCTCGCCTGTTGCACCGTCGATACACCACAGGTCACTGTCAGAATTATATATATATACATCTCCGCCTGTACCGGGCTCATTTTCACCGACGGAGTGGATAAAGCAGTCATACACCTGATCGGAAGCATCATATTTCAGACTGCCCGGACTGCTTGTATTGGTGAATTTTGTGCCTGTCTTGTCGGTGTTGATATCGAAATAAGCCGTCAGATCATCTGTGCCGCCTGCATCAGATGCAAATTCATCGTCATCGGCAGAGATCTTCCTTATAAGTTCGCCTGTTTCAGCATTCCAGAAGTAGACTCCTGTAGCATCTGTGGAAACGATCGACTTGCCGCCGCCCATAAAAGAGAGCTGCTCTACAGCACATTCGTGTTTCAAAGAGATCTGAGGTACAAGCAGCGTATGATCGAACATACCGAGTTCACGGGAAAGTGCGTATTCAGCCTCCGGAAGATCTGCTTTTTCATCAACTGCTGCGGACAAAGCAGCTATTCCCTTTTTGATCGCAGGGATCAGATCGTTCTCTTTGAAGAGGTTTTCAGATCGTACAGCAAGATGTCTGGCATTTTCAATGAGAAGAGCACTGTTCTTGCTCTCGATCTCGGCATTCTGTGCCGTGATCTGATCATTCTGCTTCTGTATCTGCTTATTCTTGCCGTTGATAGTCACGGCAGAGGCAACGCTGATAATGGTAATGAGAGAGAGAACACCCGTCACACCGCCGAATATCAGCCGCTTTCTTGCAGCTTCCCGCCGCTTTTCACGCTGGAAAAGATCATCGAAATCACATCCCAGCAAAGGAGCGGCAATACGAAGAAACTCGGTTTTCAGCTTTTTCATCGAGCCCTTGAGATTATCCGCAACAATATTTGCTGCAAGAGGCTCGACCTCCTCCCTGACAGTAACCTCCTCACCGTTTTCATTTGTGGCGGTCACTTCAGCGTAGGTAAGCTCCTCCGGAAATGACTCCTGCGGATCTCCGTTTACCAACAGTGTGATAATATTTTTATTTGTGTTCCCGTGAAGCTCACGGAAGTGTGTAAGTTCCTGCAAGCACCATTTCGACTCGGTATATTTCGGTGAGCATAGCACTATAAGGAACTCTGACGATTCAATTGCGTTCCTGATGATCTCACTGAGGTTGCTGCTCGACTGTAATTCAGATACATCACGAAAGATACGCCAGTTCTCCTTTTTTATGCCCAGAGATCTTGGCGGCTTATAAGCTTCAAGGAGCTTCTGCAATCTTTCGGCCGCCTGCATATCGGGCTCAATATGGCGATAACTGATAAAAGCTTTGTATTTATATTCCATTTTTACTCCTTATAAATTTATATCTTGATTATACACAAAAAAATATCGGAAGTCAATAGATTATCAGATCGGGCACATTTCTTGACAATTCCAGTCGCCGATGCGTCTTACGATACCAGCAGCTTTCATAAATAATTACCTCCGATAAAAATAGGCTGCGGTAATATTATCTGCTGTAAAATTCATCAAAAACGCTTGACTTTCTGAACAATATATGATAATATTGTGGTAAAATGAGAGATTTCTAACGTTAAATGAAAAAGGAGGTAATCTTATGTTATTCAAGAAAATAACAGCGGCTGCATTGTCGCTGACAATGGTGTGCGGAATCGCTCCTCTGAGCC
>CADBQF010000156.1 GCA_902796705.1 Ruminococcus flavefaciens | reverse complement strand
GCACGTCATGGGCGAATACCTTCACATACTGGAGCTTCGTGCAGAGCTGGCTCACATCGAACTTTAATAACGCTTGAAAGCATTTGCAAAGGACATTAATGTCCCTCGCAGGTGCATTTTTTATACCCAAAAATACGAAAGGAGCTGATAAAATGCGTATCGAAGTAAGAGCTGACGGTCTGCATATAAGCGGATACGTCAATGTCACGGGGAAACTCTCCCGACCGGTCATAACGCCGAGGGGAAAAGTCCTCGAAACTATCGAGGAGCGTGCCTTTGAGGAGGCTATCAGGAACAGCGGCGATGTGACGGTCGAGGTCGATCACGACAAGACGCATATCTATGCACGCACTTCCGACAATACGCTCACTCTGAGGGAGGACGCAATCGGTCTTCATGCCGATGTGTTCATCACCGACGAAACGGTCATCGAGCTTGCTCGCAAGGGCAGGATCCGTGGCTGGAGCTTCGGAATGTACAATGTTCAGGACGAAATGGAGAGCCGTGGCACGGACGAGCTGCCTGTCAGACACGTCAAGGGCCTGCTGCTCGATCATGTTTCGCTTATCAAGGACATGACTCCATGCTATGCTGCAACTTCGGTGGAATACCGGGCTGATGAAGCTGTCGATATGGAGCTTCGTGGTATCGGTATGCCGCCTGAGTATATCTCATACGAACAGAAACCCGATTACACTGAATATGAAAGAAGGATCGAAAATTTATGAAAAAGCTTGTTGAAATGAGAAACAGAAAAAAGGCTGAGCTCAACGCTATGCTCGCTGCTGTGAAGAAAGAAGAGCGTGCTTTCACCGACGAGGAGAATGCTGCGTTCAATGCCCTCGAAGCTGAGATCAAGCAGCTCGATGCTACGATCGATGCTGAGGAGAGAGCAAGCGGTATCTCCGAGAAACACACTCCTCAGGGTGACAGCAAGACAGAACAGCTCACTCAGGAGCAGATCGAAGAGAGAGCTTTCACTGACTTCCTCAACGGTAAGATCGCTGAAATGCGTGCCGGTGAGCAGAATGTTGACTGGAACAACAACAACGGTGCGGTCATTCCGACGACTATCGCAAAGCGTATCATCGATGCTGTCGTTGATCTCTGCCCGATCCTCGCCGGTGCTGACGTTTACCACGAAAAAGGCATTCTCAAAATACCGAAGTGGACTAAGGCAAACAGCACTCATGATGTAACTGTCGGCTATGCAGCGGAATTCACACCGCTTACGGCTGATTCCGGAAAGTTCACTTCCGTTGACCTCGGCGGTTTCCTTGCCGGTGCTCTCGTCCTCATCGGAAAGAGCGTTATCAATAACGCAGCGATCAATGTGACTGAGTTCGTTATTCGTAAGATTGCAGAGAAGGCTGCACAGTTCCTCGAGGGCGAGCTTCTCAAGGGCTCTGGTTCGAGTGCTGCTCAGGGTGCTGTAAAGACATCTAATGTTGTTACAACAGGCACAGCTCTGACAGTAGGTCTTGCTGATCTTATCGCTCTTCAGGCTGCCGTAAAGCAGGCATATCAGAAGAAGGCCTGCTGGACAATGTCTCCCGCAACATTCACAGCTATCAAGCAGCTCACAGACGGTCAGAACAGACCTCTCCTCGAACCCGATGTATCTTCTGAGTTCCCTTACAGACTGCTCGGTAAGCCGGTATACCTCTCCGACAATATGGACGAGATAGGCGGCAATAAGCTCGCTGTTCTCTACGGTGACTACAGCGGTCTTTCCGTCAACTTCCGTGAGGATATCGGCATAGAGATACTTCGTGAGGCTTACCACACACAGCACGCAATCGGTATCGACTGCTGGTTCGAGTTCGATTCAAGGATCACGGACGAGCAGAAGCTTGCTGTCCTCAAGATCAAGGCTTCGTAATGAAAGTGAGCGAAGTAACGGCGGCTTTCGTGAAGGATTTCTGCGGCATCTCAGACAATGACAGCGATGCTATCGTCGCTGTCATGATGTCGGCGGCAAAAGACTTCATAAAAGGCTACACCGGTCTGAACGAGGAGCAGATAGACGGTTTTGAGGATATAACGGACGCTTATCTCGTTCTGGTGAATGATATGTTCTCGCAGCGTGACTATACGCTCAGCTCACACAAGCAGGTCAATCCGGCTGTGAAAACGATACTCGGCCTTCATGCGGTGAATTATCTGGGGTGATAGAGTGGCTTATAACAAGAAGATCATATTGCAGATATGCTCCGGTGAATGCGATGAGATCGGCAATCAGGGCGGCGACTGGTGTGAGCTGCGTCCGGTCTGGGCGGAGATATTCACCGTTTCCGGAAAAGAATACTACGCTGCCGCTCAGACGAATTCGGAGAATGATATGACGTTCCGCATCAGGTATTCTGCCGATATCGCCGCTTATGCCGATGATACGGACAGTATCCGCCTTGTGTACGGCGGAAGGATATTCGATATCAGGAGCATTACTGACGTGAAGGAAAGACATCTGACGCTTGAAATACGTGCTGTGAGCATCAATGCAGGACAGGGAGAATGATAATGAACAGTATAACACCTGAAACGCTCGGAAATGCCCTTGCTGACGCTTTCTCGCAGTTTGCCGGTGAACTTACCGCAGAGCTGGAAGACGGACTGTCTGAAATCGGAAAAAATACAGCTAAAAAAGTCCGCTCGCTCTCTCCTGAAAAATCGGGTAAATACCGCAGGGGCTGGAAAGTCTCAAAAGAAAAATACCGTGGCAGCTTTACTGTCACTGTCCACAACAAGCAGTATTCTCTCGTTCATCTGCTCGAAAACGGACACCTCAACCGTGACGGAACTTCAAGAGCAAGGGCCGTTCCGCACGTTGCTCCCGCTCAGCAGGACGCTGAAAGACAGGTGGACGAGCTTTTACAGAATCTTTGAGGTGAAAAATGGAGCTTGAAGAGATCTACACAAAACTGTGCAGCCTCGGCATTCCGGTCGCCTATATGAAATTCACGAAGCCTCAGAAGCTGCCGTTCCTGGTCTACTATGAGTCGGGAACGGAAATTCAGGGTGCTGATACCTACAACCTCTACAGGCGGACGGAGATCACCGTCGAGCTGTATACACAGAAAAAATCTCCCGGTCTTGAGAGAAGCATCGAAGAGCTTTTCCGTGACCGGGAAATATCGAAAAATGCAGACGTATACTTAAAGGACGAGAATATGTTCATGACCGCTTTCTCGTTCGATGTTTACCAGTATATCAAAGATACGGAGGAATCTACATGAAAAAGGAAATTAACAGGATCGCTCTCGGCAGTGTTGATATCTATATGACCGAATTTTCCGGAACTGCCGTTTCGGACATTCCCTCTGACGAGACGATCGAGACAGAAGCTAACCTCATCGGCAGGACTAAGGACGGCGGCGAGATCGCTTATACTACCACTTTCTACAATACCAAATCAGACGACGGAAAGGCTGCACGCTCCGAAATGACCGACGATTCTGCTACTATCAGCTTCGGCCTTATCACCTGGAACGGCGACACTATCACAAAGATAGTTCCGACTGCTGCTGCAACTGTCACCGGTACAAAGAGACGCACGCTCATCGGCGGCGTTGCCAACCGTGACGACAAGATCTACCTCGTGCGTGCTGTCCACAAAGACAAGGTCAAGGGCGATGTCCGCTATACTATCATCGGTAAGAACGTCAACGGCTTCGCTGCGGCTTATCGTCCCGGTCAGAATAATGTCCTCTCTCCCTCGATCGCTGCTGAACCGTTCGAGGACGGCAGGCTTATTATTCTTGATGAGGCAGATGTTGATGTTCAGGGGACTAATTCCGGCAGCGGAGGTCAGTCTGTGGGCTGATCTGCTGCATTGTCACGACATAGTTCGTCAAGGCTGACTTTCAGTGCATCGGCAAGCCTGATCGCATTTGCAATAGTCCCCTGACCTCGTTTCTCAATATTTTCTATCGTCCTGACAGGTACGCCGGAAAGCTTTGAGAGAGCCGGGACAGAATAGCCTTTTTCAATACGTATTTTTTTCAGATTCATGAAAACACTCCTTTGAAAATAAAATAAACGAAAAGCAGTACACCAACTATCGTGAAAGAATAACCGAAAGCCTTGATGATCTTTTCTTTCATACTTGACAGGTTGAAAAGTACGTGATATACTAACAGGGTAAGGTCGGGGACTTTCGTCCCCGGTGCCTTATTTGATTATTTTGATCAGGAGCATTATCCAACCGGCAAGTGAGATAATTCTGATCACGAGCTTTTCGAGTTCTTCAGCACACTCGGAAAGCTCTTTTATTTTATCCCTGATATCCAACCTTTTCACCTCCTTCCATGATTATATTATACCACATATTTTGGTGGCTGTCAAGGCTTTTTCATAAAATTAGGAGGAAAAAAATGAGCAGAAGATATGAACTCACACTCGAAAACGGCACAATGCTCCATGTCAAGCCGCCGACTGTCAGACAGTTCTACAAGGGGCTGAAAGCAGCTTCGACTGATGCGGAGCTTTTCCGGGCAATTGCGGAGATATGCAGCGGAAATGATGAAAATATCGATATCTCTGAAGAATATGTCATCGACAACTTCACTGTTGACGATCTCCACGGGTTCTTCCGTGGCTTCACTGACTGGGTGATGTCGGAAAGAGACAAGAACCCAAACTGAAAGTGCCTTACTATCCGTATCAGGAGAAAAGCCGGAACAATTTCATCGTGAATACAGAAGATATCAAGCTCGCAAGCGATTATACCGCTATGCCGTTTCCGGAGATCTGGAAGCTTGATATCTTCGAGTTCTGGGGATATCTCCACGACGCTGTCGTCTGGGAGTGCAGCAGGAGCGAGAACGGCAGAGAATTCCTCGATTCCGCTTTCTGTATCATGCAGTCAGAGCCTGACAGGGAGGCTCTCAGCGTTTTCAGAAGATAGTAGGGCGGTTGGCAGACCGCTGGGCAATGCAGGGTAGGTGATATTATATGAATAAGATCTTGAAAGGGCTGATGATCCAGCTCGGTGCGGATACCTCCGGTCTTGACAAGGCTCTCAGAAACGTTGAGGCCGGCAGCAGAAAGGCTTCCGGTGAGCTGAAAGAGATCAGCCGTGCGATGAAGGACAACGGTGATTCCGCTGTTCTCTGGTCGCAGAAGCAGGAAGTCCTCCGGAAGGCTCTGGAGGAATCACAGAAAAAATTACAGCTCCTCGAAGATACGGAGGAGGAAGTCAGAAGACGCTTTGAAGCCGGGACGATATCCGGCGAACAGTACAGGGCTTTCCAGAGAGAAATTGAGAATACTCGCTCGGAAATGAACCGGCTCCAGGGTGATCTTGATGCAACAACTTCCCACCTTGACGGACTCGGTGAGGGCTTCGACGATGCTTCACAGCACGCTGAAAATGCGGCTGACGGCGGTGTCTCGGCTCTGACTGTGGCTCTCGGAAACCTCGCTGCGGACGGCATAAAAAAAGCCGCTTCCGCTCTTGTGGATTTCTCGAAAGATGTCATCGAGACAGGCAAGAACTTTGATTCTTCGATATCGAATGTTGCTGCCATATCAGGGGCGACGGCTGAGGAAATGGACATTATCCGGCAGAAGTCGGAGGAACTCGGTGCAACCACGAAATTCACGGCGAAGGAATCGGCTGACGCTTTCGGATATATGGCTCTCGCAGGCTGGGACGTGGAAAGTATGCTCTCCGGTATCGGCGGCGTGCTTGACCTCGCTGCGGCTTCGGGAATGGATCTTGCAAGAGCCTCGGACATCGTGACAGATGATCTCACGGCTTTCGGTCTGACGGCTCAGGATTCGGCTCATTTCGTCGATATGATGACCTATGCGATGAGCCACTCGAACACGACGACCGAAATGCTCGGTGAGGCTTACAAGAACTGTGCTGCGACGGCTGCTTCGCTCGGATATACTGCCGAAGACGTGACTGCCGTTCTCATGACTATGGCGAACAGCGGCATCAAGGGCGGTGAAGCCGGTACTGCTCTCAATTCGGTGATGACTCGTCTTGCTACTGATACGAAAAACTGTGCGACTGTCCTCGAAGGATATAACGTGCATATCTACGACGCTCAGGGCAATATGCAGTCTCTTTCAAGCATATTGCAGGGCATTTCCGGCGTTTGGCAGGATCTCAATGACAAGCAGCAGGCGAACCTCGCAAAGGCGATAGCAGGCACGAATCATTATTCGGCTTTGCAGACGATAATGAACGGCCTTTCGGATTCGGCTGCGGCAAGCGGTATGTCGTTCGGGGACTATGCTGCTGCTCTCGAAGAGTGCGACGGTGCGGCTCAGAACATGGCGACTACCATGATCGACAACCTCGCCGGTGATATGACGCTCCTTGACAGTGCTGTGGACGGTATGAAAATTTCTCTGTCGCAGGAGCTGGCTCCGGTGATGCGTGAGGCGGTTCAGTTCGTCACGTCGAAGATACCGGATATCAAGAAGAGCATCGAGCCGCTTTTCAGTGAGGGTGCGAAGTTCGTTTCCGGACTGATAAAGCAGCTCCCCAAGGTGCTGGAAGTCCTCTCGGACATCGCTCCGGTGCTGAAAACGGTCGCAGGTGTTCTCCTGACGGTCAAGGCTGCGGAGAAAGCTGCTGCGGCTGTCAAAGCGATACAGGGCATAACGGCGGCTTTCGCTGCTGCTTCTACCGGTGCGGCGACGTTCGGGGCGGCTCTTTCCGCTATTCCTGCCGTTGCTGCTGTCGCTGCGTTCGCTGTGATCGCTGCGGATATAGCTGCTGTGGCTCTCTCGGCTAAAGATGCTGACGACGAGATGACGAAGATATTTGAAGAGCATCAGAAGGAAATGGATATCCTCAATGCTGACCGGCAGGAGATCGGCAAGTACAAGGACTCGCTCGATGACAGCATCGGCAGCATAAAAACAAGCACAGACCGCACAAAAGACCTCTGGAAAGAGCTTGACGAGCTGGCGGACGCTTCCGGCCGTGTACAATCTGCCGATAAAGTCCGTGCGGAATATATCCTCGGTGAGCTTAATACCGCTCTCGGCACGGAATATACCATGACCGGCAATCAGATAGACAACTACAAGCAGCTACAGGACGAGATCGACAAGACGATACAGAAAAAGCAGGCGGAGCAGATACTCGATTCCTACTACGCTCAGACTGCCGGTATGTCGGAAAAGTATTACAAGGCAAGGCAGGATTATATTGACAAAGAACAGGCATACACAGAAGCGGAAAAAACTCTCGAAGATGCAAGAAAAAAGTATCGTGAGATTACCGGATATGATTACAGGAACGTTTCTGCTGAAGCTTACCTCGATGCAAAGGAAAAAGGTCGGTACAGTTATGCAAAAGACTCCAACGGCCACTATATCTGGAGAGATGTCACTGACAAGGGTGCTGCTGCGGCGGATGAGCTGAAAGCTGCCGAAGCAAGTTATGGTTTTGCATATAAAGAAATGACCGATGCTATGGGAAATTTCAAGGAAACGTCGGAGTTCATGGAAAAACAGTCGGAGCTTATGACGGAATATTCCCAGGGGAATTATGAGAATGTCGCAAAGCTCGCTTTCGACGTTTCGAGCATCGATCAGAGCATCTTTGAAGATGTGAACGCTACCAATGACGAGATCGAGACTGCTGTCAAGGACTCGCTCAATGAGATAAAGTCCGAAATGAAGCTGTGGAGAGAGACAGGCGATTCCGGAACGGCGGCGGATATCCTCGATAAAATGGGAACGGCTCTCAATGCCGCTCAGACAAGAGGCATGAACGGTGCTTCGTACTTCAATGAGTATCTCGGCAGCGATTTCCGGGAGCTGTGGAAGAACGGCGGCGATATCTCCGCTATTGCTCAGAGGCTCATGGATTCCGGTATCAGTGCAGGCGATATCCTCGGAGATGAGTATATTTCCGCTGTACAGTCGCAGTTTGAACACGGCTATAATATCGTTCCGCTCCTGCAATGGGGTGCAAAAAGCGGCAAGCTGACCGCTCAGAATTACAATAAAGAGTGGGATAAGGCTGTTGAAAAGGAACTGAGCGATCCCGAAAAGCATATCGATGCTTCCGGTCTTATGGAATGGTGGCGTGAGAACGGCATGAAGCACGGCGATACCTACGGTGAACTCTTCGGAGAAAGACTGTCTTCAAAGATATCAAGCTACGTCACGCAGACAACGTATGCGACAAATGACCTCATTCAGGCGACTATCAACTCGCTCGGTGATCTTGAACACATAGGGTATAAGGTCAAGAGCAACGTCCAGAGGATAGCATTCGAGGATGCAGCACACTCCGCTGTCGATAAGGTGAAAAATGCGTTCAGCGGTTTTAAGTTCATGGCGGACGGCGGTTTCCTGCGGAATGGTCAGGCGGTCGTTGCGGAGGCAGGGCCGGAGCTGCTCGAAGTCATCAACGGCGGCGTGCGTGTCACTCCGCTGACAGAGAGTTCACGCAATTCTTCGGCTGGCGGCGTTCAGAAGCTGTTCTACAGCAATTATACTATCAATGCAAGCGTATCGAATGACGCTGATATATCACGGCTCGCTGAAAGG
>CADBQF010000155.1 GCA_902796705.1 Ruminococcus flavefaciens | reverse complement strand
GCGTGGCGGAATGTGGGTTCGTGACAGCATAGCCGGCATCGGGACTGTTACTTTCATCAATAAAAGCACAGGTGAATTTGCCGGACTCGGCCACCCCGTCTGTGACTCCGACACAGGCGAGCTTATCCCGATATCTTCCGGAGAAGCCGTTCCCGTTGAGATAACAGATACACGTCCCGGCGAAAAAGGCATTCCCGGCGAGCTGCGTGGAAAATTCACCGGTACAGAGAGCTACGGTCTGCTTGACCGCAACACCTCCCACGGAGTCTACGGTATACTCTCCGACGAAGCCGCCGCCTCGCTCCTCTCCGGCAGACGTGAATATAAAATGGGCTACCGTCAGGATATAAAGACGGGAAAAGCCTTCATTCTCGCAACCGTAAAAGGCACATCTCCCGAAAAATTCTCCGTTGAGATAGAGGAGATTGACTACAACAGCACCGACGACAGCCGCAATATGGTCATACACATCACCGATCCACGCCTTATCGAAGCGACCGGCGGAATAGTGCAGGGAATGAGCGGCAGTCCCGTCATACAGGACGACAAACTCATCGGAGCTGTAACTCATGTTTTCATATCCGATCCCACACGGGGATATGCGATATTTGCGGAGAATATGCTCTCCGGTCTTTCCCGGTAGAAACAAAATGGCGGCCGCATATGCAGCCGCCGAATAATTTTCAGCTTATTATCTGTTTTCCTCGCTGAAACCGCTGTCAACGAGCTCGATAAGAGCATCTACAGCAGCTCTCTCGTCTGCACCGTCTGCAATTACCTTCACATTTGTACCGCCAACGATACCGAGTGAAAGGATACCAAGAAGGCTCTTTGCATTGACTCTGCGTTCTTCTTTCTCGATCCAGATAGACGACTTGAACTCGTTAGCCTTCTGAATGAAAAATGTTGCCGGTCTTGCGTGGAGTCCGACCTGATTCTTAACCATAACTTCTCTTACAAACATATACAACTCTCCTATTCTCTGTGATAGGTCCCTCTACCAGGGACATCGAATGCAAATATATTTCACTTGCTGATTATCATTATACATTCATTTTTTCGCATAGTCAACGGATTTTTTTCTTTATTTTACGACTTTTCATTAAATTCTACATTTAGATTAAATGTGAGAGTTTTTTTATGTTTTGGCTTGTGGATTATCACTACAAAAAGTGTTGATACACGTTGTTGAAGCTGAACAATATTCCACGTTATTTTATGTTAATATCTCACAAACCGCAATATTTGCACAATATGTCTACGGTATGAACAAATAGTGAACATTCTTGAAATAAAATAGCGAAAGCTACTCAAACCGGCATAAATACAATAACGCCTGAAATGCCCTAAATAATGGAATACCGCCAATTTTCCCGATTTATCGCATACTAACAGTTGCTACAGGGAGTCGGCGGTGATATTATTATATGTTTTTATCAATTCATCATTTGCTGCGAATATATTTTTCGTACAGATCGGGCCTTTTTATGCGTGTAAGCTCTATGCTCTGCTGTGTTCTCCACTCCTGTATATTCTTGTGATGCCCTGTCAGAAGCACCGGAGGAACGGCCTCTCCCTCCCATACTTCGGGGCGTGTATACTGCGGATATTCGAGCAGTCCGCTGTATATGCTCTCATCGGTGAAGCAAAGCTCATCTGAAAGCACTCCCGGACACATTCTCGCAACAGAATCCACAAGCACCATAGCCGGAAGCTCTCCTCCCGTGAGAACATAGTCCCCGATAGATATCTCCTCGTCCACGATCTTGTCGAGGACACGCTGATCCACGCCCTCGTAGTGGCCGCATATTATGAGGATATTCTCGGTCTGCGAAAGTTCAACGGCTTTCTGCTGGTCGAAGATGCGTCCTTTCGGGGACATATATATTGTATGCGGCTTAGTGCCGAGTTCGTCACAGACAGCCTTGTAGCAGTTGTATATCGGATCGCACTGCATTACCATTCCCATGCCTCCGCCGTAGGGCGTATCATCGACACGGCGGTGTTTGTCGTGGGTATATTCTCTTATCTGGCGGCAGTGAAGGGATATCTTTTCTGCCCGTCTTGCTCTGCCGATAATGCTCTCACCGAGGACAGCCTCGCACATTTCCGGGAAGAGCGTCATTATTTCAATGTGCATAACATCACTCCATGTTTTCTACTTATGGTATTTTCCTCCGGACGATATCTGGAACGCCCTGTATATCTGTTCAAGGAGCATCACACGGGCAAGCTGGTGAGGAAACGTCATCTTCGACATAGACAGCTTCATATCTCCCATAGACTTTATCTCGTCATCGAGACCGAACGAACTGCCTATTATAAAGGTGATACTGCTGTATCCGTTCACACCGGCATCGCATATTTTCTGCGAAAGCTCCGGGCTTGTGAGCTGTTTTCCCTCTATGCACATGGGAACTATCATGCCCTTTGCATAGCGTTTTATCTGGACAGCTTCTTTTTTAAGGGCGGCAGATATCTCCGCATCTGAGGGAGAATCGCTGAGGCGGCACTCGTCGAGTTCATGTATTTCGAGCGTACAGAAGCGTGAGAGCCTCTTTGCGTACTCCGCACAGGCATTGCGGAGGTATTCCTCTTTCAGTTTTCCTATAACGATAAGTATAATATTCATCAGAAGATAACAGCTCCTCCCTTAGTCTCGACAGGAGCGACAGCCATGAGGTAATCCCTTCCCCTCTCAAAGTCCGAGAGTGCCTTCTGTACAGTCGAATCGGCTGTCTGCGGACGGTTGTTGTCCTGACTGAGATGACCGAGCAGAAGATG
>CADBQF010000154.1 GCA_902796705.1 Ruminococcus flavefaciens | reverse complement strand
CGGTATATGAGCCTGAAAAAGCTGAAAACAGCGAGTACATCTACCTCGGAGGCGGAACAGGTTTCCCGTTGAAAAGTGTGATGTATTCCCTTTTTGAAGACAGCGAGGAAGCAGCCGAGATAATCTCAAAAATGCTGGATAAGAGTTTTAGTTCTGCAGATCATAAGAGCTTTACAGAAAAAGAAGGGATCTCTCCTAAGGTATTGAAATGTACAAGATATCAGGATAAGCTTTATGAAATGGGACGCTGTGAAATAAGTTTTAAGGAGAAGAAATTATGAAAATACTGTTTTCCCCCGTTGGAATGACCGATCCTGTATCACCTGACAAACCCAAAGGCAAGGGTACATATCACGAAGGAGCACTTTTACAGATATGCCGTCATTACAAGCCTGATCTTGTATATATCTATATGTCAAAGGAATCCTGTGAACTTGAAAAGGAGGATCACAGATATCTGCACGGTCTTGATCTGCTGAAAAATGATACGGGACAGACATTTGAAGTAAAGACCATTGAGCGTTCCGATCTTGTCGATGTGCATATTTTTGATTATTTTCTTGATGAATATAAAATGTTACTGAAAGAAATACGTGACAAGCATCCTGATGATGAGATATTCGTCAATGTATCATCCGGTACACCTGCTATGAAAAGTGCCTTGCAGATACTTGCTGCGGCCACCGATCTCAATTTAAAGCCATTGCAGGTAAGTACGGCGAACAGGAGTGCCAATAATCCGAGAGAATGCAGCATAGAAACTGAATGGAAGACAAATCTTGACACTTCGCCCGAATCTCCGAGCCGTGTGGAAGAATCATCAAATAAGAATCTGCTTTTTGAATTCAACAAGAAACTTCTTATCAGTCTCATAAACAACTATGATTATCACGGTGCAAGACTGCTTGCCGAAAGTATGCACGTATTTCTGACCGTTGAGACTCGTGAACTTCTCAATGCAGCAGTTCTGCGTTATGACCTGAAAACAGAAGATGCAAAAAAGCTGTTTGATAAATGCGGACACAGCGATCTTATGAAGAATAAAGATGTTGCTTCCGAGTATTTCATGCTTCTTGAACTCAAAGTTAGAAAAAAAGAGTATCTTGACTTTCTGCGTGGAGTAACTCCGCTGATACTTGAAGTATTTTATAATATGGCTAAAAAGGAACTGAAAACCGACCTTACAGAGTATACGGATCATCCACGTAACAAGTATAACTGGAACATCGGTAAACTGAGAAATTCAGTGCTTGACGGTATGTTTGATCAGAAATCTCAGTATCACAAAAATCCGAGACCGATGAAAGGCGGAACGTATCCGGTAAACTATGTGCTTTCATGGCATATATCAAATCTTGCCGAGAATCTCAGTAATGATAGTAAATTGGTACGCAGGACAATAAAAATAAGAGAGTTTGAAGAAGAAGTCCGCAATTTAGCCGCTCACACCATGACGAGCTTTACAAAGGACGAGATAAAGACTAAAACTGGCTGGACTCCCGAAGATATGATCAAAGAGCTTTATGACTATATCATGAATTATACGTCAATACCTGTTGACAGCAGTACACTTACTGTATATGACGAACTGAATAAAAAGCTCATAAAACTGATCGGGTAAGCATAAAGAAAAAGGCTGACATTCAGGAAGATCCTGGAAGCGGTGCGGGTGTCCGGCACGATCCGACGGATCACAGTCTTGTTGTTAAAAGGCATCACGGCGATAAGCCATTTTTTATAAGCGATCCGCTCAGCAGATTGCGTTCGATCCTGCAAATCCCTCTGTGATATTTGCAGGATTTCTTTTTTCATAAAATACTGTCGGGCCTTTTGGCGATATGTCATGTGTTTTTCAGATGATTTGCAACGGTGTTTTTCAGAGAGATTGCTATTGAAAATTAAAGAACGATATGATATAATGTGTATAAATGCTTACTTGTCTCCCTATTCACAGAGGGAGTAAAATAAACTATCGTGGAGGGTGGATATATGACAGAAAATATCATTTACTCGATCACACTTCCGCATGAAATTTTTATTACAGATAAATTCCTTCCCCAAAGAATAAACATCATATACGGAAGAAACGGTACAGGCAAAACAACGATCGCACGTCTATTCTATCATACAGACAATTTTACTTTCAACAAAACATCAGCAGCAAACTGTGAATTTTATATTTTCGACAAGCTGTTTATTGAGAACAACATACAAAATTATCAGGGAATGCCCGGAATTGTGACCGTGAGTACGCAAGATGCTGAGCTGCTCCGTGAACTGAACGAATTAAAAGGGCAGCTTCACGGCAAAGAAACAGATATGCAGCTTCTGACAGATACTCTTAAAGCACTTGATAACGAGTTATCCGTGCTGGAAGAATATTTCCGGGAAATTTGCTGGAAAAAGACAACCGAACTGCGAAAAGAATTTGAAAAGACACTAAGCGGTAAAAAAACAAAGCAAAAATTTGCAGAGGCTTGTGTCTGTACTTCTCCGCAGAAACATGATGAAGCGAAACTGTCACAGCTCTATGATTCTGCCTTTGTTTCTGCAATAAAACCGTTTCCGTTTTATTGTACGATACAAAATACAATGGTACTCGACAGCATGAGCGGAACCGGACTGCTCGGAACTCCATTGCTTGGAAGCGGTGACTCGCTCTTCTCAGACTTTATGAAGAAAATCCACGCAGTCGATTGGGTAAAAAGCGGTCACACCAATTTGTCGCATATCGCAGGAAAAATTTGTCCGTATTGTCAGCAAGCTCTCCCTGATGATTTTGATGAACAGCTTGCTGCTTGCTTTGACGATGAATACAAGCGTTCTTTGGATAGTCTGCAAAAGTTTCTGGAACAGTACCGCAGATCGGCAAATGATATGTTCATTCCGCTCCAGAATAATCTGAAAGAAACAATGCGGTTTGATAACGCAGATCATACAGCACTCATCAGTTTGATGAAACTCCTGAAACAGATCATCAGCACGAATATTGAAAGGATACGCAAAAAGATCGAAAGCCCGTCTTCGGTGGTCGAACTCGAAACGACACATGAACTGATGAAACAGATCAACACAGAAATTTCTGCTATCAATACTGCAATAAGCGACCATAACAGAATGATCGATGATATCAAAGGCGTACAGGAAACTTGCAAAGCTCAGGTCATGGAATATATTGCATATTGTCTGCAAAATGAGATCAGAGAATACAGAACAAAAAAAGAACAGCTTTCATATAAAAAGCACTCCTGCACAGAAAAGCTCAAAAAGCTGAAAGAGGCTCACATGATGATCTCAGATCAGCTTTCGCAAATTGATGATCGTATTACAAACACAGCCGAAGCAGTATCACACATCAACGCTCTGCTTGCCGAGGCAGGATTTAACGGATTCTCGCTCAGACAAAGCACACGATATGACCATACTTATGAGGTCCTTCGTGAAAACGGAGAGCTTGTCTCACAGCTCAGCGAGGGCGAACAGCGATTCCTTGCATTTTTATATTTTTATCATCTTCTCGGTTCTGAATCGAGGGAAAACAAAAAAAGGATCGCTGTAATCGATGATCCGTTTACAGGACTTGACAGAGAAACGACCAACATCGTGACCGCCATGCTGAAAGACCTGATACTCCCGGCTTCACATGATGCTGCTGCACAGCTTTTTCTTATGACTCACCGCAGGGATCTTTATTCTGTCCTTGCAGACAGCCTGAATAATAGTGATGACTCATCAGCACAATGGATATTGAACAAGTCAAGCGGACGAACATTGATCGAACAGGATATACAAAGCACGGAGTTGGAACTTGATGAGACCGATAGTATTTTTTGATTCAGAAATTGATCCAGAAAGCGGAACGATATTGGATATCGGAGCGGCAGATATTGAAGGAAAACAGTTTCACAGTGCAAGAATAGCTGACTTTTCAGCTTTTATGTCGAAGTATGATTTTGTTGGCGGACATAATATCCTCGCCTGCGACCTTGTATATCTCGCAGCGGCGATCACACAGGAGAAACCTGTGCATTTCGTTGATACACTTTGCCTTTCTCCTCTTTTATTTCCGAAAAAACCATATCACCGTCTGCTGAAAGATGATAAATTGCAGACAGATACACTCAGTAATCCACTCGATGATTCCATAAAATCAATGGAACTTTTTATAGACGAGACTGCTGCTTTTGATTTGCTCGATGAACACTTAAAGCAGATATACTACACCCTCCTGCACGACCAAAAAGAGTTTGAGGGTTTTTTCGCATATTCAGATTATTCCTGCAGCGTCGATCTGTCTGCTGTGATAAAGGAAAGATTTGAGGGACTTATCTGTGAAAATGCGGCAATAGAAGAAATGGCAGCAAATTATCCGACAGAGCTTGCCTACTGTCTTGCACTCATTTCAGCAGATGACCGTTATTCCGCTATGCCTGCGTGGGTACGGATCAATTATCCCTATGCAGACAATTGTATGCACCTTCTTCGCAGCAAGCCCTGTGCAGAGGGCTGTGCGTACTGCCGGAAAAAACTGGACGTTCGCCTGAAACTCAAAGAGATATTCGGCTATGATTCCTTCCGCACATACAATGGTGAGCCTTTGCAGGAAAATGCCGCCAATGCCGCAGTTCATGGGCGTTCACTCGTTGCAATTTTTCCGACAGGCGGCGGAAAGTCGATCACGTTTCAGCTTCCTGCACTGATCGCAGGAGAAACTGCAAAAGGTCTGACCGTTGTGATCTCTCCTCTGCAATCACTGATGAAAGATCAGGTGGATAACCTTGCCAGACTCGGCATTGCAGATGCCGTTACGATCAACGGCTTGCTCAGTCCGGTCGAACGTGCGGATTCGATCGAAAGAGTACGCAGCGGACAGGCTTCTATTCTCTATATCTCTCCCGAATCTCTGCGTTCAAAGACGATCGAGAGACTTCTGCTGTCAAGGAACGTGGTGCGTTTTGTCATTGATGAGGCACATTGCTTTTCGGCGTGGGGACATGATTTTCGTGTGGATTATCTGTACATAGGCGATTTTATACGGGAGTTCTGCCAAAAGAAAAATCTGAATGACAGTATTCCCGTTTCCTGTTTTACAGCTACAGCAAAGCAGAAGGTCATACAGGATATCCGTGACTACTTTATGGAAAAGCTCGGTCTGGAGCTGGAGCTTTATGCCACAAATGCCTCCCGCACGAATCTGCGTTATGCTGTTCTGTATAAGGCAGATGACGAGGAGAAATACCTCACTTTGCGTATGCTGATCGAGCAGAAGGACTGCCCGACGATCGTTTATGTATCACGGACAAAGCGTGCAAAGGAGCTTGCAGAAAGGCTCTCACATGACGGAATGCCTGCAAGACCATACCACGGCAAAATGGACAGCACCGAAAAAGTAGAAAATCAGGAAGCCTTTATATCGGGAGAGGTAAAGATCGTCGTTGCGACTTCTGCTTTTGGTATGGGCGTTGATAAGAGCGATGTGGGACTTGTCGTTCATTATGATATTTCCGATTCGCTGGAAAATTATGTGCAGGAAGCAGGCAGAGCAGGACGTGATCCTGAGCTTAACGCCGACTGTTATGTGCTGTTCAACGAAGACGACCTCAACAAGCACTTTATCAGGCTGAATCAGACAAAATTAAGTCAAAGTGAGATACAGCAGGTATGGCGTGCGATCAAACGGCTTGCGGCACGCAGACCTTATATCTACCGTTCGGCACTGGAGATAGCCCGTGAAGCCGGTTGGAGCGAGGAAGGCCCGGAACTTGAAACTCGTGTAAAGACTGCGGTCTCTGCACTCGAAACAGCAGGATATATCAGGCGTGGACAAAACAGTCCTCATGTTTACGCAACGGGTATCATGCTAAAAAGTATGGCAGAGGCTTCAGAACGGATACGCAGTTCTGAAAAATTTGATGAAAAACAGGAACAAAACGCACTCCGCATTATCAAACTGCTTATTTCCGAAAGGAGCAAAACAAAGAGATCAGACAGCGGAGAGAGCCGCATCGACTATATAGCGGATATTCTGGGGCTTGAACGCTCTGATGTGGTGGAGTCGATCAATCTGATGCGTGAGGATAAGATCCTTGCCGATACGCAGGATATGAGTGCCTATATCAAACGCTCAGATTCGGAAAACAAGTCTCTTGCACTCCTTACACGTTTTTCAAAGCTTGAACAGCTCTTGCTGGATATCGTTACCGACGAGCCTAAGATCATCAATCTGAAAGAGATCAATGAAATGGCAGAGGCAAATGGCATCAAGGGAACTTCTGTCAGATCACTGACTACGATCCTTTACTATTGGACTGCAAGGAGTTTTATTGAGAAAAGCTATTCCCGAACAGAAAAGGCAAGAGAGATCGTCCTGCGGATCAAGCGTTCTGAACTTGTGAATGAATATATGGAACGCATTGCACTTGCGGCTTTTATTGTCGGTTATCTGTTTGACAAGGCGACAGATCAGCCTGCGGATAAAAAAGGTGAGACGCTCGTTCAGTTTTCAGTTGTTGAGCTGCTGAATGCCTATGCTTCACAGGTACTTATCGCCTCTGGCAGGATATCCCCAACAGATGTTCAGAATGCATTGCTGTACTTATCAAAGATAGGTGTACTCACTCTTGAAGGCGGTTTTCTGGTACTGTATAATACAATGGAGATACAGCGGCTTGAAATGGACAACCGCATTCAGTACAAACAGGAGGATTACAGGAGATTCAACGAATTCTATAAGCAGAAGATACAGCAGATACACATTGTAGGAGAATATGCGAACATGATGGTCCGTGACTATGATGAAGCACTCAGATTTGTCAGCGATTATTTTCAGATGGACTATAAGGCATTCCTATCAAAATACTTCAAAGGCAACAGAGCCGGTGAGATCAACCGCAACATTACGCCGCAGAAGTACAATGAACTGATCGGCTCACTTTCCGAATCCCAGCGAAGTATTATTGATGACGAGGAATCAAACTGTATCGTTGTGGCGGCAGGACCGGGCAGCGGCAAGACCAAATTGCTTGTACATAAACTGGCTGCACTTGTCATGCTCGATGATGTAAAATATGAACAGCTCCTCATGCTGACTTTTTCCCGTGCGGCTGCAACAGAGTTTAAAGACAGGTTATATAAACTGCTTGGGGGAGCAGCAAAATTCCTTGAAATTAAAACATTTCATTCCTACTGCTTCGATCTGCTCGGACGAGTTGGTTCACTGGAAAAATCAGATGAGATCGTGAAACGGGCAGTTGATATGATACGAAGCGGTGAAGCGGAGCAGATACATATTACCAAAACCGTTACAGTCATAGATGAAGCACAGGATATGGACGCTCAGGAGTACGAACTGATCTGTGCACTTATGGAAGCAAATACTGATATGCGTGTCATTGCTGTCGGAGACGATGACCAGAATATCTTCGCATTTCGTGGCTCTGATTCAAAGTATATGAAAGCTTTTATTACAGAACACGGAGCGAAACAATATGATCTGCTCGATAATTACAGAAGCTGCCCTGAAATAGTAGATTTTGCGGACAGATTTGTCCGGACTATTCCGGAACGAATGAAAAATGAATCCATACGGGCAGCAGGACGTGCTTCGGGAATCGTAGGTCTGACACATCATGCAGGCAGAAATCTCGAATATCCTGTCGTAAATGCGATAGAAGAAAACTGCGGTACAGATAAAACCGTCTGCGTTCTTACCTACACGAATGAAGAAGCCCTGAAAGTTTTGGGAATGCTTAAACAAAGAAATATTCCGTGCAGGCTGATACAGTCAAATGAAGG
>CADBQF010000153.1 GCA_902796705.1 Ruminococcus flavefaciens | reverse complement strand
TACGATAGCTATCGTTTACGGCAAGACTTGCCAGAGCGTCCCGTCAGGGGAAATTTCATGTTAAAAGTCTTTGGAAGGGGGTGTGGGAGAGAACCTTTCCTCAGAAAGGTTTCCCCCACTAAAAGGTATAAACTTCTTTATGAGTACCGGGCATACCGGCAGGGAACTTTTTTGTGCTGTTATACGCCTTCCGGGGCATCAGTATCCGTAATCGTATCCGTAGTCATAGCCGTAATCATAACCATAATCGTAGCCATAGTCATTTCCGTAGTCGTAACCATAATCATAGCCATAGTCGTAGCCGTAATCTTCGCTGTAATCATAGCCGTAGTCGTAGCTTTCGTCCGTCCACGTTTCTTCCTGCTGAGTTTCAGTACCGGGGAATACCCAGCCGTCATCGCCGGTATACTCGCCCGTCGGTATCCTTCCCTCTGTGAAGAGTCCTGTAGCAGTCGTTACTGTAGTCGTAACGGAAGAAGTGCTTGTTGAAGCAGTAGATGTAGTTGTCTGAGTCTCTGTGGTTATCTCAGTCGAAGCCGTTGTCACTACAGGCATCGTAGCCGTTGTAGTTACGGGGACTTCACGGTAGACATTTTCACCGCCCATATTCGTCATGACACGCTCTGACGGCGTTATCGGGAACATGGTGAAAAATACAAGTATGATAAAAGTCAGAAAAACGAATCCGCCGCATGAGATAAGCGTTATTACGGTCGATCTTTTCAGACCTGAAAAAAATTCTCTGATCCTGTTCATTATATGACACACTCCAAATCAATACTACATCTATTTTATAATACATTTCCGGAAATGTCAAGTAAAATTCGCTTTATCCTGAAAAAAATTTCAAAAATAAGCCCGGATAAAGGCAGATGCGGCTCTATCCGGACATTCATGAACTATATGCTGTTTTTTATCCTGTTGATCGCACCTTTTTCGAGGCGTGACACCTGTGCCTGCGAGATGCCTATCTCGTTGGCGACTTCGACCTGTGTTCTGCCTTTCATGAATCGCAGATATATGATATTGCGTTCACGCTCACCGAGATTCTTTATCGTATCACGGATAGTGAGTTCGTCCATCCAGCTCTCGATATCGTTCTTATCGCCTATCTGATCCATGATATAGACCGTATCGCCGGAATCGGAATAGACCGGTTCATACAGCGAAACGGGATCGCTTATGCTTTCGAGGGCGATGACGACTTCCGAGCGTTTTTCTCCTATGTCAGCGGCTATCTCATCGATATCCGGTTCACGCTGTAGCTTTGTCGTGAGCCGCTCCCTTGCCTGTATAGCTTTGTACGCAAGGTCACGGAGCGAGCGGCTGACTTTTATCTGACTGTAATCACGGAGATGACGGCGGAGTTCTCCGCTTATCATCGGGACGCAGTACGTCGAGAAACGCACTTCTTTCGTCAGGTCGAAATTATTGATAGCTTTGATAAGTCCGACAACTCCTATCTGAAAGAGATCATCGACATCTTCTCCCCTGCCCGTGAATTTCTGTATAACGCTGAGGACAAGGCGAAGATTTCCCTTTATGAGCTTATCCCGTGCGGCTTTGCTGCCTGTTGCCTTTATCTCTTTGAGAAGAGCTATCTTTTCCTCCTCTTTGAGAGTGGTAAGCTCGGAAGTGTTTATGCCTGAAATAACGACTTTATTATAACCCATATCTTTTCTCCGACCGCATCATGGTCTGCGGCATACCAGATTGTTCCGGTAATAGTATTGCCGTATTTATCCGGTATAATCACATGAAAAATATGGAAAAGCCGCTCTTTGTCATTCGTCATCGCCGCCGTAGAGGTCGTCTATCATCTTGCCGTACTCCGGAGCCTGTCTGCGGAGATGTTCAAGAGCTTCACGGCGGTGAGCGATGAGCCGTTCGTACAGTTCGGGTTCATGTTCACGCAGTCCGGCTTCAAATCTTCTCGTATGCTCACGAATGGAGTCAAGAGCCTTGCCGTCACGCTCTCCGAGCCGCTTTGCGATGCGGAGCTTCCGCTCTTCGACGGCTTCTGCGACGGTTTCCTCGCTTATGTGGAGCTGTTCTGAAAGCTCGTGGATATGTGCCTCGATGTGGGTGAGTATCTCCTCATGGTCGAGATCGCTCATATCCTTCCAGAAGCCCTTGACTTTCACGATATCGTGGAGCTGTTTTTCGGGATCGCTCTCCTGATCTATATGGGAGAGAAGCTGCTCGGTGTACTTTTCGTACTCCTCATCAGCCATTGCACCGAAAGCCCACTCAAATTCGAGCCTTCGCTGATTTCCGGAAGCAAGCACCCTGCTCCGGTCGAAGTCGCTCTCCTCCAGTTCATACGGCTGAGTGAAGCCTGCGTCGGCAAGTGCGGAAGTTATCGTCCGGCGGCAGTGTCCCGACTCGACAAATCCGCCGAGACCGAGCTGACGGAAGCGGTCGTTGAGCGTTCCGATATGAGAGGCAAAATAGAACTTTATCCCCTTCCTGCGTAATTTCTCCTCCATTGAAGCTATCTTGTCGGCGGCGGTGATATCTATACTGCACACCGCACCTGAATCGACAACGACACAGCGTGTATCTTCCCTGACAGCAGCCATGATGTCATCTTCAAAGAGATTCACATTGGCGAAATAGAGATTCCCCGAAAAGCGGTAGATGACAGCACCTTTCAGCGGCACTGAATATGTATTCCTTTCAAGGCTGTGGAAACCCTCCCTGCCGTGTATGACTCCGAGGAACGACCTCTTTGGCGAAGCTGTTGCGATGATGACCGATACGAACGACAGGACGACTCCTATCATAACGCCGTACACCGTCCCCAGCAGGAGGACTCCGGAAAATGCCCCGAAGAAGATGAAAAGCTCCCTTTTGTCCTGGCGGAAAAGTCTCTTTATCAGGTGGAACTCAACTGCTCCGAGGAGTGCCGATATAACTATCGCCGTCAGCACCGGGACAGGAAGATATTTTATCGCACCCGTTCCGAACATGAGTATAAGTGCCATCGTGACAGATGCAGAAACCGACATTATCTGCGACTTTCCGCCGTACTGGTCAGCCATTGAGCTTCTTGAAACAGAGCCGTTCACCGGGCAGCAGCCTGTCAGCGATGCGGCGAGATTTCCGAGAGCGTAGACGAGTATCTCACGGTTGCTCTTTATCGCATAGCCGTTCTTGTTGGCGAGATTTCCGGAGGCAAGGAGCGTCTCCGCCATTATCACTATCGCTATGGTAAGGCTCGACGATAATATCCCCGAAATATCTCCTGCCGTTATATGCGGAAAACTCCACTCCGGCAGTCCCGGTCTTACGGCAGAGAGCCTTGCGACTGAATATTTATCGGCAAAGCCTGTATATCCCAGAACAGCTCCGGCTATCATGACAGGTACGGACATCGGCAGGCGTGGGACGAGCTTTTTCGATATAAGAAGGACAGCGAGCGACACGCCTCCGAGGACGAGAGACATTCCACTGAAGCTCTCCCTGCACGTCATGATGATATGCTCGGCAAGCTCGAAGAGTTCTCCCCGTCCGCTCGTTCCTCCGAGGAGCTTGGGTATCTGCATGAGGATTATCGTTGTCGAGATACCGCTGATGAATCCGCCCATTACCGGCGTTGAGATGTACCTGACCGTCTTCCCGGCTTTGAGAAGATACAGCAGAAACAGCCATACTGCCGTAAAGAACGATATGACCGGTATAAGCTCCTCTGCTCTCTCAGAGCCGAGTTCCGCACCGGCTGATATGATATAAGCTCCTGCAAGTGCCGCCGGTGCAGCATCTACTCCGAAGATGAACTGCTTCGATGTTGAGAGAAGACCGTATATCAGTATCGGGAAGACCGAGCCGTAAAGTCCGTATACAGGCGATATCCCTGATACCTGTGCATATCCCATAGATATGGGGATAGATACGAATGCTATTATTATTCCCGTGATGATATCCTTTGGAATGTCCCGTGGGGATATCTCTTTCAGTTTCATTGGCATCAACTCCTTTTCGCTACGGATATTATACACTAATCACAAAGATTTTGCAACATTTTTTACATATTTGCTCTTTTTTTGCCGCCGCTATTGAATAATTATACATTTTGTGTTATAATATAATATCAACTTATATCTTAGGAGGCTGACCAATATGACACCAAAAGAAGAATTTATCTCAATATATACCGAGAACATCAAGCGTCCCGGTGCTGACAAGCTTCTTGAATTTCTCAAAAAGAGCGACTTTTTCACAGCTCCGAGCAGTACACGTTTCCACGGTGCATACGAAGGCGGTCTCGTCCAGCACAGCCTGAACGTCTACCACTGCCTCAAGGATTATCTCTCACGTCCGAGGACAAAGGAACTATACGGAATGGATTATTCCGAGGAGACTATCGCCCTCGTCGCCCTTCTCCACGATATCTGCAAAGTCAATTTCTATACTACGGAATACCGCAATAAAAAGAACGACGATACAGGCAAATGGGAAAAAGTCCCGTTCTATGCTATCAACGATACCCTCCCCTACGGCCACGGCGAAAAGTCGGTGTACATACTCTCCGGCTACTTCTACGGCGACGGCAGGCTCACCCGTGAGGAGGCATTCGCTATAAGATACCATATGGGCTTCTCAGGCGTTGAGGATAAGAACACTATCGGAAAAGCCCTCGAAATGTATCCGCTCGCACTCGCTCTGAATGTTGCGGATATGGAAGCTTCCTATTACCTCGAAGGAAGCAATAAGTGATACAACGTCCGATACGGCTTCACAGCCGTGAAAGAAATATATGCTGACCGGCCATGACATAACTTCCGGTCAAAAAAGGAGTAATTATATGAATTGGTACGATAATGCGATAATCTATCACATCTACCCTCTCGGCTTCTGCGGAGCACCTAAGTTCAACGACGGCGGTGAAGTCGTTTACCGCCTTGACAAGGTCATCGAATGGATACCTCACCTCAGGGAGATGAACGTCGATGCCGTCTACTTCGGCCCTGTATTTGAATCTGTCGAGCATGGCTACGATACTATCGATTACAAAAAGATCGACAGACGACTGGGTGATAACGATTCATTCCGCAATATCTGCAACAAACTGCACGAAAACGGCATAAGAGTCATTCTCGACGGCGTATTCAACCACGTCGGAAGAAAATTCCCGCAGTTCGTCGATATCCAGGAAAAAGGCCAGGGAAGCGGCTACTGCGACTGGTTCCAGAACCTCAACTTCGGCGGTCAGTCACCTTACGGCGATCCTTTCTGGTACGAAGGCTGGAACGGCCACTATAACCTCGTCAAGCTCAATCTCCGCAATGTGGGAGTATGCGACCACCTCATCGATGCGATAAACTACTGGATAGAGGAATTCAAGATAGACGGCATACGCTTCGATGCTGCCGACTGCATCGACTTCGATTTCTTCAAGCGCATAAGAAGCTTCTGCAAGGGCAAGAAGCCCGATT
>CADBQF010000152.1 GCA_902796705.1 Ruminococcus flavefaciens | reverse complement strand
GAACCGGTGATACTCAACTGATAAATCACTGTCACACGGCTGACAGTTCTGTTTTGGAGGGATCATATGCAGTTATTGATAGTTACAGGTATGTCCGGATCGGGAAAATCCTGTGTCATGGACGTTATGGAGGATATAGGCTATTACTGCATAGACAATATTCCGCCGAACCTCATTCCACGTTTTATCGACCTCTGCAATAAGTCGGAGAGTGCTATGGAGAGAGTTGCGGTTGCGGTGGATATACGTACAGGTGATATGTTTGCGGAGATATACCGCTCGTGGCAGGAACTCAAAGAGATGGAGAGCGTCGATGTGAAGGTGCTTTTCATCGAGGCGAGCAGCGAAGTCCTTATCAAGAGATACAAGGAGACACGCCGCCGTCACCCGCTCGACGAGAAATTCAGCGGAAATCTCCACGAAGCTATCGACTATGAACGCACACAGCTCTCACAGCTCAGGGAGATCGCTGATTATTATATCGAAACATCAGAGCTTACATCAAATCAGCTTAAAGACCAGATAAAGGCACTCTTCCTCGAACACCGCTCCGATTCGCTCACGATAAAGGTGATGTCGTTCGGATTCAAGTACGGTGTCTCGACAGAATCAGACCTCGTGTTCGATGTACGCTGTCTGCCGAATCCTTATTATATCCCGGAACTCCGCAATCATACGGGCTGTGAGGAGTGCGTGAGGGATTATGTGATGAGCTTTGCACAGTCGCAGACGCTCTTCGGGAAACTCACCGACCTGCTCGATTATCTGATCCCCCTCTACATAAAGGAGGGAAAGAGCCAGCTCGTTGTGGCTTTCGGCTGTACGGGAGGAAAACACCGCTCGATCACCTTTGCAGAGCTTATGGCGGAACATCTCTCTGAAAATCATTACAGAGTCCAGAAATACCACCGTGACATCGCCAAGGACAGAAAGATATTGTAATACCTGATCCGCATACATGGAGTACGCCTTATCGTGTATGCGGATATTTTTGATATTTTCCCAAGGGGGGACATATATGTCATTTTCAAATGATGTACGAAGCGAGATATGCTCGTCTATAAGCGACAAGGACAAGAGATTTGCCTGCCTTTACGGTATGCTCCTGTTTTGCAGGACGCTCTCGCCGGAGGAGATATGCTTCCAGACAGAGAGCAGCATCTCGGCAGATATTTTCAGCGAGCTTTTCAGGAACGTTTTCGGCAGGGAAGTACAGTGCGTCGAAACAGTCCGCCGTACGGACGTGAAGCTCTATTCTTTCGAGATAACCGACAGGGAACTGATAGACGAGGTATACCGTGTCTATCATCTTTTCAGGAACGTGAGGACGATCGATCCGGAGATAATCGTCACGAACAGCCTCGGAGTCTTCACGGCAGGAGTCTTCCTTGCGTGCGGGAGCGTGAACGATCCTTCAAAGGAATACCACCTTGAATTCACCGTTCCCGGAGAAGTCCTTGCGGAAGAGATGACCGTTCTCCTGAGAGATATCGGAGTAACTGCCAAAACAGTCACCAGACGTGGACAATATGTAGTCTACATCAAGGGAAGCGAATCTATAGAAGATACGCTCACTTTCATCGGGGCTTCACAGTGTACGCTCGAAATGATGAATGTAAAGATATATAAAGATGTCCGCAATAAGGCGAACCGGCTCGCAAACTGCGATGCCGCCAATATCGACAAGGTAGTAAATGCCGCTGTCCGCCAGATAGAAGATATCCGTCTGATAGAGGATAGCTGCGGCCTTGACACGCTCCCGGACGAACTGCGTGAAGTCGCAGAGATAAGGCTCGAAAATACCGATATGAGCCTTCAGGAGATAGGTCAGTCGCTCAGCGTGCCGATAAGCCGCTCCGGTGTGAACCACAGATTCAGGAAAATAGCTAAAATTGCCGAAGAACTGCGTACAGGAGGCGTTACACGATGAGAGCCGACAGCTTCGTTCATCTTCATGTTCATATGGAATACAGCCTGCTCGACGGTGCGTGCCGTATCACGGAGCTTATCGCAAGGGTAAAGGAACTCGGTCAGACGGCTGTTGCTGTCACCGATCACGGAAATATGTACGCTGCCGTGGATTTCTGGAGAGAAGCAAAAAAAGCCGGTATCCGGCCGGTGATAGGCTGTGAAGTGTACGTCGCTCCGAGGACTCGCTTCGACAGAGAGCCTTCTCTTGACAGCAAGCCGTATCATCTTGTGCTTCTGTGCGAGAACAATACCGGCTACAGGAATCTCGTCAAGCTCGTTTCAGCGGCGAGCCTTGAGGGTTTTTACAACAAGCCGAGAGTGGATATACAGCTCCTTGAAGAATATCACGAGGGGCTTATTTGTCTTTCAGGCTGTCTTGCAGGCGAGATACCACGTCTTCTTGTCAGCGGACAGTACGATGAAGCAAAGGAAAAAGCCCTGCGGTACAGGGAGATATTCGGGGAGGACAATTACTTCCTTGAAGTGCAGGATCACGGGATATACGGCGAAAGACGCATTCTTCCGATGCTGTATCAGATGTCGGAGGAAACAGGCATACCCCTCGCTGCAACGAATGACTGCCATTATATCAATGAGGAAGACCATGAGATGCAGAATGTCCTCATGTGTATCCAGACGAACAAAATGCTCGGTGAACCGGGTTCGCTCAGCTTTGAGACGAACGAATTCTATGTGAAGTCGTCAGAACAAATGGCACAGCTTTTCGCCGCACGTCCGCAGGCTGTCACGAATACGGCACTTATCGCAGAGAGATGCAATGTCGATTTTACGTTCGGTTCTATAAATCTTCCGGCGTTCAGGACTGAGGAGAGCGATGACAATGAAGCTTTCTTCCGCCGCCTGTGTGAAAAGGGACTGCGTGAACGCTACGGAGAAAATGTCCCTCCGGAAGCCGTCAGCCGCATGGAATACGAGATATCGGTCATATCCGGAATGGGATATACTGACTATTACCTCATAGTGTGGGATTTTATCCGCTATGCGAGAGAAAATGATATTCCCGTTGGCCCCGGAAGAGGTTCGGGAGCAGGAAGCATTTGTGCTTATCTGATAGGTATAACAGGCATCGATCCGCTGAGATACGGCCTTCTTTTTGAGAGATTCCTCAATCCGGAGAGAGTGAGTATGCCTGACTTCGATATCGATTTCTGCATAGAGGGAAGACAGAAGGTCAAGGAATACGTCGTCCGGAAATACGGCAGGGAATACGTATCGGAGATAATCGCTTTCGATACCCTGAAAGCAAGAGCCGCAGTCAGGGACGTTGGCAGAGTCCTCGGAGTCCCGTATCAGCTCTGCGACAAGGCTGCCAAGCTCATCGACGTTAAAAGCACGCTGAGCGAAGCTCTCAAAGAGTCCGACGAGCTATCACAGCTTTACCGCTCTGAGAGAAGCGTCAGACGAATGATAGATATTTCCCTCAAACTCGAAGGTATGCCACGCCATACCTCAACTCATGCGGCAGGTGTCGTCATATCGGCAATACCTCTGAAGGAACTCGTTCCGCTCCAGATGAACGACGATACGGTCATAACGCAGTATAACATGGGCGTGCTTGAATCGCTCGGACTGCTGAAAATGGACTTCCTCGGACTCCGCAACCTCACGATCATACGTGATACTGTAAGGCAGATACGCCGGACAGAGCCGGATTTTGATATATCAAAAATACCCGTCGATGACGGGGAAGTTTACGAGATGATGTCATCAGGCGATACGGAGGGCGTGTTCCAGTTCGAGAGCGGCGGTATGACAAGAGTTGTGATGTCGCTCTGCCCGGAGAGCATAGAAGACCTTATATCGGTCATTTCGCTCTACCGCCCCGGCCCTATGAAGTCGATACCGGTCTATATCGAGAACAAGAAGCACCCGGAAAAGATAAGATACAGACACGAACTTCTCCGCAGTATACTCTCCGGGACTTACGGCTGTATGGTGTATCAGGAGCAGGTAATGGAGATCTGCCGGAAACTTGCAGGCTATTCATACGGCCATGCAGATATCGTCCGCAGGGCAATGGCAAAGAAAAAGCATGATGTGATGCTGAAAGAGCGTGACAGCTTCGTGTCAGGTGCGGCTTCAAACGGGATTCCGCAGGAGACTGCAAATGCTATCTTCGACGAAATGGTGAGCTTTGCATCGTATGCTTTCAATAAATCCCATGCGGCGGCGTATGCTTTTCTGGCGTATCAGACGGCTTATCTGAAATGCCATTACCGTGGCGTGTATATGGCGGCACTTATGTCAAGCGTAATGGGAGTCACAGCTAAGCTTTCGGAATATATTGCGAGCTGTCAGAGCAGCGGCATCGAAGTTCTGCGGCCGGATATCAACAGGAGCATGAAAGGCTTCACCTACGAGGACGGAAAGATGTACTTCGGACTGCTTGCTGTAAAGAACGCAGGAAGCGGACTTGCTGACTGCATCATCGCAGAGAGAAGAAAGAACGGGGATTTCAAAGGCTTGCAGGATTTCTGCGAGCGTACAGATCACCGTGAACTCAATAAAAAAGCTCTGGAAAATCTTATAAAGGCAGGTGCGTTCGACGGACTCGGACTCTGCCGCAGACAGATGCTCGAAAACTATGAGATGCTGCTCGAAGTCTCGGCAGCCGGCTCAAAGGGTGTGATAGAAGGTCAGCTCGACCTCTTCGGCGGCGAGAACAGCGATGAGATGAATATTAAGATACCCTATCTTCCGGAATATCCCAAACGGAAACTCTATGCAATGGAAAAGGAAGCGACGGGAATGTATCTCACCGGCGATCCCCTTGCGGAGAGCAGCTATATAGCACAGCTCATGAAATGCCGGAGCATAGCTTCTCTACAGCCGGACGGCGGGATCCGTGACGGAGACAGCGTAAGGATACTCTGCACAGTGCAGGGAAAAAAGATACACGTCACAAAAAAAGGCGACAAGATGTGCTTCCTGAGCATAACTGACGGCACAGGCGAAGCAGAAGCCGTCGTCTTCCCGGAGATCTATGCTGTGAATGCCGCTTCTCTCACGGAAGATTCTATCCTCTATATAAACGGAAAAGTCTCGCTCAAAGAAAACGGTGCGTCGATCATCTGTTCAGTCCTTGCACCGGAGAAGTCGTTTGCCAGAATGACATCAAATATGAAGCTCTGCATAAAGACCGACCGGAAGCAGCAGGAAAGCATCAGCCGCCTTGCGGAAGTCTGCACCAGATATCCCGGAGATACACAGGTCTGCTTCTATTTCACAGATGTAAAGAAAATGGCAGCACCCCGCAGAAAAATGTCAGTCATGATAAATGAGGCATCATACAGGGAACTGACAGATATCTTCCCGCCTGAACAGATGGGACTGATATGACCGTGTCCGGAAAAGCATGGGGGCAATATGTATTATTTTGCTCCCGTGCTGATATATGATGCTTTTTATTCCAAAACCGCAAAATAAAGTCAGGAAATAACGGAAATACTCTTGACAATTATCCGTCAAAGTAGTAAAATATATATGTATGGAATTATATTACTCATCCGGCTCACGGAAGTGTAAGTCAATATATGCCATGTGCAGAATGGAGAATATTTTATGATCAAGAAAATCGGCGTTTTAACAAGCGGCGGCGACGCACCAGGTATGAATGCAGCAGTCAGAGCGGTTGTAAGAACAGCACTGAGCAAGGGCATGGAAGTCTTTGGTATCCGCAGAGGATATGAGGGCCTTATTACCGGTGATATCATCAAGATGGACGAGAGAAGCGTTTCAGATATCATTCACAGAGGCGGTACTATCCTTTATACAGCAAGATGCCCCGAATTCAGAACCGCAGAAGGCGTTGAGAAAGCAAGAAAGAAGTGCGAAGAACTCGGTATCGAGGGACTCGTTGTTATCGGCGGCGACGGCTCTTTCAGAGGTGCTGCTGACCTTTCGGCAAAGGGCGTACTCTGCGTAGGTATCCCCGGAACTATCGACAACGATATCGCTTGCACAGATTATACTATCGGCTTCGATACAGCTATGAATACAGCTATGGAAATG
>CADBQF010000151.1 GCA_902796705.1 Ruminococcus flavefaciens | reverse complement strand
CCGAAAGCCGCATTTTCTGAACTGCTCGGCTGTTTCGACACTTTGAATGCCATACTGACAGTAGAATATCAGCTTGCGATCGCCTTCTGACCTGATATCATCATGGGTGAGGACAGCACCCTCAATATGACCAAGCTGATAGGATACTTCATTTCGTGTGTCGATCAGCAAATAGCTGCTTTCGGGCAGTTTCAGCAATTCATCAAGTGTTATTTCGATCTCATCATTCATTTTTCCACCTCATGCTCCGTGATCTCCTGCAATGCCTTTATCAGTGCTTCAATATCCTGCTCCGTCGTCAGATGACTGAGGCTTATCCGCCACGAGGACAATGCACGCCTGCGGTCGTGAGTGATCGCCATGACAGGTCTTGACGGAGTATTAGGCACAGAACAAGCCGATTTGACAGAAATGCAGATGCCCTTTTCGTTCAGGAGAGCCTGCATCTGACTGCCCTTGATCCCTGTGCTTGAAACGTTCAGGATATGAGGAACAGCATGAGCCGGACTGTTTATGACAAGTCCCGGTATCTTCTGTATCTCGTCACGCAGGATACGATTTATGTTTGTAACATAGGCAAGGCGTTCCTCAAACTCGCACTCTGCGATCTCAAGTGCCTTTGCAGCAGCAGCGGCAGATGCAGTATCGGGCGTACCGCTTCTGTATATGGTAGTGCTTGCTCCGCCGTGTATCAGCGGTTCGAGAACGATCTCCTCACGCTTGTAAAGAATGCCGCTCCCTTTTAAGCCGTAGAATTTATGCGGTGCAAATGAAGCTGTATCCGCACAAGAGATATCAATCTTTGTTTTGCCGACAGCCTGCGTTGCATCTACATGGAAACGGCAGTCCGGATAATCTTTCAGTATCTCTGCGATCTGCCCGATCGGCTGTACTGTTCCAAGCTCGCTGTCAACGGCACAGACTGCACAAAGCACCGTATCTTCACGCAGGAGCGATCTGAGATGTTCAAGGTCGATCGTTCCGTCAGGCTCAACATTGACGATGTCTATCTCCCAGCCCTGCTCCTGGAGGAATGTCAAAGCTCCGCTGACAGAGGAATGTTCCAGAAACGTGGATACGATGTGTTTCCCCCTGCGTCTGTCGGTAAATGTCAGCCCTTTGACGGCAAGGTTGTTCGCCTCGCTCGCACCGCTCGTCAGGATCATCTCTCCCGGTCTGACATCAAGAAGCTTCGCCATAAGGGAAATACTGCGGCTGATCTCATTTGCGGCTTCAGCTCCGGCAGAGTGCTTTGAATTCGGATTGGCAAATATCTGAGCCGCCCTGATGTATTCTTCAAGGACACGCTGATCGGGCGGAGTATCTGCTGTGTAGTCAAAGTATATCATGTTTAGTCCCCCGTACACTTCTGCCCTCATCAAAATCATCAAGGAAATGGTGGTATTCTTCGCCCCGGTGATATGATATGATCGTTTGCAGATTGACGTTTTCAACGCTCCTGAAAATATGCTTGTCCACATCGGGGTTTGTCTGCTTTAACAGTTTTATTAGCTTTTTGGTCTCCTCACGCTTAGAACCGCCTCCGCCGTTGTCGCACATGGTACAGTTTTCGGTGAACCGGCAGGCACACTGGATAAATTGCAGGTCGTTCTGTACACGCCAGCGGATTATGTCCTCCTCACGCACGAGATACATCGGGCGGATAAGCTGCATTCCCTCGTAGTTTTCGCTGTGTATCTTCGGCATCATCGTCTGCATCTGCGAACCCCAGAGCATTCCCATAAGGATCGTTTCCGTGACATCATTGAAATGATGACCGAGTGCGATCTTGTTGCACCCAAGCTCCTTTGCCGTTTTGTAAAGATGGCCTCTCCGCATCCTGGCACAGAGATAGCAGGGATTATTATCGACCGATGCCACGGCATCAAATATCTGAGTTTCAAATATTCTCACCGGTATACCGAGCAGTTTTGCATTGTCCTCGATCTTGCGGCGGTTGATAGCATTGTAGCCGGGATCCATGACGAGAAATTCCACCTCAAAGGGAAATTTTGAATACTGCTGAAGCCGCTTCATCAGCACAGCCATAAGCATGGAATCCTTTCCGCCGGAGATACAGACAGCGATCTTATCATTCGGCTCGATAAGCTTATATGTGTTGATACCCTTAACAAACCTGTTCCAGATCTCTTTGCGGTATGTCGTGACTGTAGACAGCTCATACGGATTTGTGTTTTCACTCATTTTCTTCGGTTCTCCTTCGCATTTTCAATGATCATCCGGTCTTGCATGACCTCTCCGGCGGCGGACGGCATTTATGAACTGCAAACAGATCCGCCGGTGTCGTGTAAACACAGTAAATCTATTATAATACTATGCTTTATTATACATGATTTTTTCGGAGAAGTCAAGTGGGACTAAGCAGGATCATGAGAACCGGATCAAAGAGCGTCCGTCTGCCGGTCACTTGTCACATCGTTCTTACGGCTCGAACACATACTCGATGCGGTCAAAGTCAATACCGTACACCCATATCGAAGCAACATCTGTCGAACCCTTTCCGTTCAGGTTCTCAGCAGAAACGCAGAAATAGCCTTCCTCTGTATCAATGATCTGATTGCCTTTATAGAACAGGAGCTTGTATGATGCCAAGGGATCTAATTCGTCGCCTGTCTGCTCAAAAGTAATATACAGATCATCGCCGGACCGGTTATACTGCACCATTTCGACTGCATTGCGTTCTCCGGTCATATATGAATCTTCTCTCGGCTGTGCATTTGCCTTGATAGATGCACCTGAAATGTCTCCGTCGAAATAGAAGCAGAAGAAGTTGTACTTTCCTTCGGTCAGCGTGATATCATCGGAACTCTTGCCGATCACGCTGCCGTCTGACGCATATGCCAGCAAAGTGGCAGAGACAGCGACATTCTTCTTTGCAAGCACCTTGTGTACGACCGTGGTGTCACCGATGAAATTAAGATAACTCGACGTTTCGACAACATCGAAGTATTCGTTGCTGCTGTAGGTACTCTCTGTCTTTTCCTCAGGAGCAGCCGTTTCAGATTTGGTAGTCGCTTCCTTCGTCGTCGAAGCTTCCGCTGTCGTAGTCTTTGGCTTTGATGTCGTTGCAGCTTCCGCTGCCGTTGTTTCCTCCGGCTTTGTCTGATCTTCAGCGGCAGTCGTGTTATCTGTCTTTTCGCTGTCGGCAGTTATCTCCTCATCGGAAATATTTTCACTCTGCTGTGCCTCAGCCGGTGAAGTCTCTGTTTTCTCTGACTTACCGTCGCTTCCGCACCCGCAAAGCGAGATAGACAGACACATTATAAGTACAAACAGACCTCTTTTGATATTATTGAGCTTATCCATAGTAAACCTCCGTTCTTGTTTTGGCGTACACGAGAGTTTATCCCCCGATGTGATATGTGTATCCTTATGATATTAGTATAGCACATTTTTCAGGGGTGTTATAAAATCGGATTCCAATACAAAAACAAAACAGGCTCACGATTTTTTCAGATCATATCCCCACTCGAAAGTCAGGTATGACATTAGTCATTTGCGTATTCGTGGCATTCGTGATATAATAATCACAGATTTTTTTAAAATGACCGTTACCTGAGCGATGTGGCTCTCGTCTATAAGGTTGAAAAGGCATAGAGGAGGTGTACTATGGAAGATCTTCATATCATAGAGCTTTTCTGGCAGAGAAACGAATCTGCAATAAAAGAGAGCCAGACGAAATACGGCGGTTATTGCAGTACCATTGCGAACAACATTTTGCATTCATCAGAGGATACAGAAGAATGTGTTAATGATACCTGGCTTCGTGCCTGGAATACTATGCCCCCTGAAAAGCCGAGGCGATTAGCAATATTCTTAGGCAAGATCACCCGTAATCTTGCGATCGACAAGTACCGCAGGGACAGATCGCAAAAGTATGGCGGTGGACAAGTTACATTATGTCTTGACGAACTGGGAGAATGTATCGGTGAAGATACTCCCATTGAGGACAGACTCGCACTAAAGGAGCTTATGGACAGCTTTCTTCACAGTCTCTCCGATAAAAACAGAGACATATTTCTCCTTCGTTACTGGTACATGATGCCCGTAGCTGAAATTGCCAAACGGAATGGCATATCTGAGGGAGCTGTAAAGATGATATTACAGCGTGTACGGGATAAACTCAGAGCTTATTTAGAAAAGGAAGGT
>CADBQF010000150.1 GCA_902796705.1 Ruminococcus flavefaciens | reverse complement strand
TGCAATATAGGAGAAGTCCTCACGATGCTGGGCGGTATCATAATGGGAATGCCGATAGTTCTGCTTCCGGTGCAGCTTTTGCTCGTGAACCTTGTGACAGACGGACTTCCGGCGATAGCACTCGGACTCGAACCGCCGGAGAGCGACATAATGACGAAGCCGCCGAGGAAGTCCGGAGAGGGCTTCTTTGCCGGAGGACTTATGCCGAGGATAATATTCCGTGGGATAATGATAGGCATAGCATCGCTCGCATCATTCGCCCTCACATCGCACATGGGCGGAAGCGTTGCACAGTCACGGACAGCCGCACTCATCACGCTCGTGATGTCACAGCTCATACACGTATTTGAATGCCGCAGCGAGACAAAGCCTCTTTACATGATAAACCCGGCAGGAAATATCAAGCTTCTCTTAGCCGCACTTATATCGTTCGCAGCACTTGCAGCAGCCGTGATGCTCCCGCAGATGCAGCTCATATTTGAGACATCATCTCTCACAGTCCGCCAGATACTCACAGCAGCCGGACTGAGTGCCGCAGTACCGCTCATATGCGGGATTGCCTCGTGAAAATTATGCACAATAAAAATTTAAATGCTTTGTAAAAATAAACTAACACATCACGAAACCTCGCACCGGAAATGTCCATATTTGTGAAAAATAACTGTATTTACAGATATCTATTGACATTATTGCAAATAATTGTTATAATTAATTAGTATATATTATCTTTGACAATGCAGGCTCTCTTTGCGGTAACGGCATCGCTGCAAGGCTGTATATCGGCATTGCTTATGATATGATACTCAACAATTATGAAAGTGCGAGGTGATATGATGAGGATAGAATTAAGTCTCGTTAAAATAAACTCGTTCCAATCCGATCTCGCTTCACTGCTGACAACGGCAAATAATGTTCTTGGCTCCTTTCAGGCGGTAAAGAGCAGTACATATAGAATGAACGGCGGCGTAGGTATACTCGAAGGAGCTGTAGGTCAGCTCGAACAGCGTATACAGATCGAGGAACGCAGAGTAGAAAATCTTAAAACAGTCCAGAAGGAATCAGAAGAATTCCTTAGAAATACTACAAATACCGACAATGAGGTAGCATCTCTCGTTGCACAGAACAAGGACGAATTCTACAAGATGAACCCCTGGTCGAAGCCGACAGTATCCAGCAGCGTAAGACAGTGGATATCACAGGCAATGTCGATCATCGGCGGAATAGCAGGTTCACTTTTCGGAAACGGTTCGGGTTCGGGTTCTGGTTCTGGTTCTGGTTCAGGCAGCAAAAAGATGTCTTTCACAGATCGACTGAAAAGTGAAGATCAGAAAGACAGATCAAAGTATTATTGGAGTACTGACGGCGATCACGAAACACATCTCGGCGGTGTTCTCAGAGCTCACGGAAGTGCTGAAGCTGATGCGTTTGGTTACTCAGGAAGCAAAACATTCAAAGCAAGCTGGACTGGCGGCGATAAGGACGGCGAGGATACTATAGGTGTTGAAGCCGGTGCAAGTCTCGAAGGTCATATCCTGCATGGTAAAGCTCAGGGTGAGTTAGGCTGGCTCGGCGGCAGTGCTGAAGGAACTGTTGGTTCTGCTGAAGTCGGAGGCAAGGCTGTTGCTGCTATATACAAAGACGGTAAACTCGCTCCTCAGATCGATATTGGCGTTGAAGGTTCTGCTGCGGTAGCTAAGGGTGAGGCACAGGCATATGTCGGTGGTGAAAACCTTAATGCCCACCTTAAAGGCAGCGGCTCTGTTCTCAGTGCTGAAGCAAGTGCAGGCGTTGGTGCTGGTATGATATCTCATGAGAAGAACGGTCAGACAGTTACTGAAATCGGCGTTATGGCAGAAGCAAAAGCAGGTGCTTCGGTAGCTAAGGGCGAAGTAAAAGGCGGCTTTACCATTTGTGGTGTTGAGGTCAATCTTGGTGCTGAAGGAAGCGTACTTAGTGCAGAAGCTCATGCAGGCGGTGCGATAACTTCCAACAGAGTCAGCCTTGACGCCGGACTTGGTCTTGGTCTCGGTGCTGGTTTCTCAGTAGAGGTAGACTGGAGCAACTTCTCACTCGATGATCTCAAGTTCTGGGAAAAATTCTAATACACTGAATGGTCAGTGGCAGGTATACACAGATATGCTGCGTTAAGCATAAATCATAAAATCAGTATTAAACGGAGGATCAAACTATGTACGAAAAATTATTACCGATCGGTTCTGTTGTTCTTCTCAAAGAGGGAAATAAACGATTAATGATCTGCGGAAGAGTACAGGCACAGATTGAAAAAGAAAAAATCTACGATTATGTAGCCTGCTACTATCCGGAGGGTATCATTGATTCAGATCAGCTTTTCTTCTTTAACAGAGATGATATTGCAATGATATTCTTTGTAGGTTTCCAGGATCCTGAGGAATTCAAGTTCAGAGAAGATGTTCTTGGCAAGGTAGGCGAACTTGAAGTCAAAGACGGCAAAGTCGTTCCTAAGAATGCAGAATAATATTTCCCCGTAAAGGGAAAAAATAAGTGGGAGAGATCACGAATGGTCTTCTCCCACTTTTTTTATACTCCGTATTTTATCTTGATGCGGCCGAGCTTTTCACCGAACGGCTTTGCAAGGAGCGAGAGGAACAGCACATTCGACACCGCATAAGATATCGTGTACGGAATGGCAGTTCCGAGGGCGGATATGTAGAGTTTTATATCGAATTTTCCGGCGTACCACAGGACAGTCCATATGTCCATGATGAAGGAGTATGCAAGACCGGCGGCAAGTCCGTATATGAGCAGCAGGACTTTGTTCCTTTTGAGCGGTTCTGCGAGTATGCCTGCGAATAAGCCTATCATTCCCCATGCGAGCATCTGAAAAGCCGTCCACGGCCCGTGACCGAAGTAGAAATTCGAGAGGACAGCAGACATCGCTCCCACAAGGAAACCCGATTCGCTGCCGAGGTAAAGTGCCGTGATTATCGTCAGTGCCGATACGGGTTTGAGGAAAGGTATGAATCTCCCGATAAAGCAGAGTGCCGTCATCACCGAGACTATGACCTGCCGCCGTGTGCCGGTGGACTTCTTTTCAAATCCGGCAGCAAAGAGCAGCAGAGCGAAAACAGCTATCGCCAGCGAGATGATGATATGACGCTTCCTGTCGAAAGCTATCGCCCCTGCAAAAGCCAGAGCCGGAACGATGATGAACGGAACGGCAACTTTTATCGTGTTCCGCAGAGTCCTGCTTTTTATGACTATCACAAAGCGTCCTCCTTTCCGGAATTGGCACGGCAAAGCCGGACGGCATCTTCAACAGTTACAGCGTTGTCGAATATCCCTCTTGTCATGCGGCTGACAGCCGTTGTGTAGAAGCTGTTCTGCGGGAAGAAAGTCCGTGGAGTTCCGGCTGATACGACTTTTCCCCGGAAAAACATAGCACATCTGTCGCCGCAGGAAGCAGCGAATTCCACATCATGCGTGACTATCACTATCGTCATGCCCTGTTCTCTCAGGCGGAAGAGGATATCGGTCATCTCCCGGCGGGAATGTGCATCGAGTCCCTTTGTAGGTTCATCGAGGAGCAGGAGCTTAGGCTTTGCGGCGAGGACTTTGGCGAGAGCAGCTATCTGCTGCTGACCTCCGGAAAGGTCATACGGGTGCTTGTCGAGCAGACCTTCCATATCATACGGGAACGAATCGATATCAGCACCGCATTCCGAAAGTTCCTCCCGGACGGTATTTTTCAGGAATACCGTCTGAACGTCCTGCGGCAGCATCGCAAGACAGTTATTGTAGAGCGAGCGGTTCTTGTATTCTTTCAGCTTTTTGCCGAAGACTCTTATGTGACCGCTGTAAGGTCTGAGCAGACCGGCAGCCGCCGAGAGAGCAGTAGTTTTTCCCGAACCGTTCCCTCCGAGGATACAGAATATCTCTCCGGTGAATATCTTCAGGTCAGTCCCGGTGAGGATATCGTCTGAATATCTGTCATACCGGAAATAAACTTCCCTGAATTCGAGAGCCGGATCGCTTCCGTGACCGTGTGCATCTTCCGGGAGCGAGCGGATATCACCGCTGTATCTGTCCTGAATGAGATCACGCCCCTGACGCACAGTGAGCGGACAAACACCCTCCGCACCGAGCGAAGCAAATATCCTTGAAGCTGCCGGCATACCGAGGAGGATATCCGGACGGCATTTCAGCGAGGAGATGACATTTTCCGGCGAGCCGTCAGCGATTAGGCTGCCCTTGTCCATTACCATGAGCCTGTCACAGACCGGAACGATATCTTCGAGCCGGTGTTCGACTACTATCATAGTTAGTGAGAGTTCCCGGTTGAGTTTTTTCAGGGTAGATATAAAATCGGCAGCAGCTATCGGATCGAGCTGAGCAGTCGGCTCGTCGAGGATAAGTATATCCGGCTGCATGACGAGAACAGCCGCAAGGTTGAGGAGCTGCATCTGACCGCCGGAGAGTTCTGAAACGTCTTTTTCGTACCAGCTCCCTATACCGAAGTAGCTTGCCATTTCAGCAGTACGCCTTGCTATCTCGTCCGGGGGAGTACCGAGGTTTTCCAGTCCGAATGCGAGTTCGTGCCATACCTTGTCGGTGACGATCTGCTGCTGAGGTCTCTGCATGACGAAGCCGACCGACGAAGCGGAAGTTCTTCCGTCCATATCGCAGACAGGCTTTCCGTATATCATGACGCTGCCTGACATATCTCCGAGCGGAACGAGTTCACGTTTGAGCAGCCGGAGCAGAGTGGATTTTCCGCTGCCTGTAGCACCGCACAGAGCGATGAATTCGCCTCTTTCAGCCGTGAACGAGATATCCCTCACAGCCGGAGAGCTGCACTGAGGATATGTAAAATTCAGATCTTTGACTTTAAGTATCTCCATTTGAGAGCAGCCTCCGTTTCTATGATAGTCGGGACAGATACGAGCAGAGCGTATGCAGCTATACCGAATTTTCCGGCTGTATCGGGACATATCCTGTCGGTGAGCGGATAGAACCCGAATTCAAACGAACCGTGAGCTGCCGCAGCGACACACACACCGAGCAGACCGATCGTCACAGCCATGAATATGATATCGCTCCGGCGGAGCTTGTATTTCCGCATCTGAGTCCGCCTGCCCGTACCGAAACCTCTTGCAGCCATGCTGTCAGCGGAAGTGATGCCGTTCTCCAATGCCCATGTCGTGACAGCGGAGAAAACACGAATATTTCCGTGTATATCGTCGATTATATTATCATCTTTGAAAAGTCCCATAGCTTTCTGAGCGTCGGCAGTTCTGTCAGCCTGCCGTCTGAGCATCGGCACACACCGCAGAGCCATAGAGAGCAGGAGCGATATTTTCGGAGAGAGCCTTCCCGTGACCGAGAGGAGCTTGTCGCTCGTCATTAGCTGAGTATACGACCTGAACCAGTACAGCACGCCCACTATCATCGCAGCGGAATTCAGACCGTACAGAACAGCTTCGAGCGTTACCGGACTGTCGTTCACCACGAAAAGCACCGTCATGCCGTTATGTGAAACTATCGGATTCGCAATGGCGAGAACGGCGAACAGCATAAAGAAGAAAAGATGCGACTTTGCGTGCTTCGTGCCGTTCCTCACCAGAAAAAAGAGTATCCCGCCTGCCAGCGATATGAGCATCAGGACGGGATAATTGCAGAACATAGCCATTCCGGTGACGGCGAAGAACCACACCGAAACAGCAAAGGGATCGTAGTCTGAAAAATTTCTCATTGTGAAGTTACCTCACCGGAAATGATATCTGATTCATATATCTCATTGAGGTCGTGACCTAATTCGCAGGTGTACAGCCATTGAACTTCGTCGCCGTCGCTGAGGACGTATTCGCCGCAGTTGCGTGAGGGAGTTATCCCGTTTACGTGATACACCCAGCCGGAGAGGTCGCCGTAGTCGAATTCGTAGATATAATTTATACCGGCGATATAGACAAGACCGTGAGCCGAACCGGAGCTTCCCTTGTTGTCAATCTGGATATTATATGAGAGTGCAGCTTCGGTGAGGAAATCATAGACGGTACCGCCCTCCTCGATGTCGAATTCTGTCGGAGCGAGGATAACGCCGTCTTCGGGGATATAGTTCTTGTCCGTTTTTCCGGCGATAGTATCGCATCTTATCTCAAGAGTGACCGTACCGACAGCGGAGGATTTTTCCTTTTGCGAGCCGTTGTAGTAATCATCTTTCGTGCGGATATCGGTGAAGAGTATGACGCACACACCGGCAGCCGTTATAACGGCAACGAAGATGAAGTTGCGGATATTCCGCTTTTTTGCAGCGAACAGCACGAGCGATACAGCCGCACCAAGACTTATCATGATGATAACGGCGACGGGTTTATATCCGCCGGGTTTGCCGGGATCTGCCATGATTTTTTCAGTGGGAGCAGTCGTCACGGAAGTTTCCGTATCGAGGTACATCGAGAGCAGCACTGTTGTGGAAACACCCTCTGCCGAAGATGATATCACCGTCGTGCTTACAGAGAGTCCGGAAGCTTTTTCAG
>CADBQF010000149.1 GCA_902796705.1 Ruminococcus flavefaciens | reverse complement strand
TAGTGATCGAAGATATGCTTCTGCATATACTCATAGCCGCCGTAGTAGTTCGTACCTGTACCGACAGTGCTGATGATCGTCTTGAACGATTCAAGTCCCACACCGTTCTTTGTGAAGATATCGAACTGCTCGGAATCGTAGTAATTCTGAGCGAGCTCGTCGATCTCCTTCTTTTCTTCGTCGGTGAGTTCACCGCCGATGCGGTCGAATTCATTCTCGATAGCTGCGATAGTCTTGCAGTACTCGGTAGCCTTGTCCTGTATCCAGTCAGAAGACTCGATATTATCTATATGAGCGTTCTTTACAGCTTTGACAGTCGGAGCTGAACCGTCCTGTTCCTGGAGAACGCTTGCGGCATCTTCATATCCCTGTATGGTATAGAATATGAACACACCTGAGCTTACATCATATCCGCCGGCATTGAGTGCTTTGTCAGTACCCTTTCCGATGGTAGGCGTACAGCCTGTCATAGCAGCTCCGAGTGCAAAGGCAGTCGCCATTGCAGCGAGCTTGTTGAATTTCTTCATAATTAATAACCTTCCTCCGGTAGTTTGATTTCCAAATACTAATCTATTATACATTAATTTTTTGAAAATGTCCATAGGAAAATGAAATTTTTTTGATATTTCACCGAATTTTCAATTTTTTCTGTTTTGCACAAATATAATTTACTCTTTTTCCTTGACTTGAAATAGGATATATGGTAAAATAATGATATATGCGTTGGAGATGATATGCTCCTGCATCAATGCGATCCCTGAAAGGAAGGATACATTATGAAGGTTGAACTCCTGTCACATACGCCAGATCCGGAACGCCTTGCTGCGACGGCTGCGAAGCTGTGCTATTCCAGCAGCGATATCAGTTCTCTCAGAGACGGGCTGACTCCGGAAAAGACTGAGAGCTTTATCGATATGCTCGTATCTATCGGCCACGAGAGCGTCATGGAACACGTATCGTTCACGTTCGGCATCGAGGGGATATCCCGTGCCTGTTCGCATCAGCTCGTCCGCCACAGGATAGCTTCCTATTCCCAGAAGAGCCAGCGGTATGTGAGCGAATCAGGTTTTGAATATATCACGCCTCCGGAGATAGAGGCTATACCGGAAGCGAAAGCTGAATATGACCGCATCATCTCCGAGATAAGCAGGAGTTATGAAAAGATAGCAGACCTGCTCACCGCTAAACACACGGAGGAGTTGACTGCTTCCGGCACTGACGAAAAAACAGCCGCTTCAAAGGCGAGAAAGGCTGCAAATGAGGACGCACGCTTCCTGCTGCCGAATGCCTGCGAGACAAAGATAGTCGTTACGATGAACGTCCGCTCGCTGTTTAATTTCTTCCGCCACCGCTGCTGCAACAGAGCCCAGTGGGAGATACGTGCCGTTGCTGACGAGATGCTCCGGCTCTGCCTTGAAAAAGCCCCGCATATCTTCTCTCATGCCGGCCCGTCATGTGTGGCAGAGGGAAAATGCCCGGAGGGAAAAATGACGTGCGGCTCTTTCACTGCCGTAAGGGAAAAATACGCATCTGTGAAGAAAGAGGCTGCCGATGCTTGAATTCAGGGATATCCTTATCTCAGACCGTGATAGGGTGAACTCCTGCCTGCAAAGAAGCAATTTCATGGGCTGTGAATACAGCTTTTCAAATAATCTCGCATGGACACGTCTGGGACGATCAAAAATAACATTCTACAAGGATTTCTATATACCCTGCTGCTTTATCTCAGGGAAGCCGGAGTTTATCCTCCCTTCCGGTGATACATCATACAGCGGATATAAGGAAGTATTTGCCGAAATGAAGCGTTATTCGGACAGTCAGGGCGTTCCGCTCAGAGTTACCGGCATAACAAAAGAGAATATACCGATGATAAACGAGATCTTTCCGGGGCGTGCGGTCATATCTTACGACCGTGACGGTTCTGATTATATCTACAGAACTTCCGACCTTACAGACCTTCCGGGAAAGAAATACCATGCGAAGCGTAACCACCTCGCACGGTTTGAGGAGACAGACTGTGTATTCTCGCTCATAACTGATAAAGATACAGATGAGTGCATACTCTTCACGACAAAGGAATATAACGAACGCTCCGAAGCAGGTGACTATTCCTTCATAGCCGAACAGTATGCAATAAACACATATTTCAATTACTACCACGAACTCGGCCTTACAGGCGGCATTATCCGCAGAGGAGGGGAGATCGTCGCTCTCACGATAGGTGAGAAGCTCAACAGCGATACTTTCTGTGTCCACATAGAAAAGGCCGACAGATCGGTAAACGGTATCTACGCCGGTATCAACAACGCTTTCGCAAAAGCGGCTGCTTCCGGCTGTGAATATATAAATCGTGAGGAGGATCTCGGCATCGAAGGCCTGAGACGCTCAAAGCTCTCGTACCACCCGGTATTTCTCCTCGATAAGTACACCGCAGTTATTGAATGAAAGGAATGAGATCTATGATCTATGTTTTTCTCGCAGACGGTTTTGAAGAAACAGAAGCCGTTACTCCTATCGATATGCTTCGCAGGAGCGGAAAAAAAGTCGTAACAGTCGGAGTAGGAGACAATATAGTCACCGGTTCGCACGGAATACCCGTTGTGACTGATACTATAGCTCAGGAAGCTCCGCTCAGCGACGAGCTTGAAATGATCGTGCTTCCGGGCGGTATGCCGGGTACGCTCAACCTCGAAAAGTCCGAATACGTCCAGAAGGCTATCGATTTCTGCGTAGAGAACGGAAAATATATCGGTGCTATCTGTGCCGCTCCGTCGATACTCGGCCACAAGGGACTTCTCAACGGCAAAAAAGCCGTATGCTATACAGGCTTCGAGACACAGCTCACCGGTGCTGTGATAGGTGAGGGAAATGTCGCAGAAGACGGCATCTTCATCACTTCAAAAGGTGCAGGCACTGCAATGGATTTCGCCCTGAAGCTCGTAGAGAAAGCTGTTTCACCTGCTGAGAGCCTCAGACAGAAAAACGCAGTTCTTTTCTGATATGGAAGACAAAAAGACACTTCGCAGGCGTTTCAGCTCGGTACGCCGTGATATCCCGGATAAAGCCGCAAAGGACGCTGCTATCACCGAAAGGATACTCTCCCTCAGCGAAGTAAGGGAAGCGGATACGATACTGCTCTTCTCACCGATACGCTCGGAATTCGATTGTTCCCGTCTGACAGAGGCTCTCCTCTCGTCTTGCAGCATCAGCGGAAGACCTGTGACAGCTCTGCCGAGATGCGGTGAAAACGGCATCATGACTTTCCATGTCATCACTTCTTTTGATGACCTTAGCAGCGGTGCTTACGGCATAAAAGAACCGGGCGAAGACCTCCCGGAAGCTGACTGCTCCGGAAAGACCGTCTGTATCGTACCCGGACTCGCCTTTACTCCGTCGGGAGGAAGGCTCGGATACGGCGGCGGATACTATGACAGATTTCTCTCACAGCATAAGGATATATATACTATCGCTCCTGTATATGAAGCTCTCGTCACCGACGAGCTTCCGCTTGCGGAGCATGATATAAAGATAAATAAACTCGTAACCGAAGAAAGGACGGTGCTCTGTAATGCCAAATAATGATACAGAGGACATTTTAAACCAGCTTCTCGCTGACAGCGGCTCTGACGAAGGATCGGCCGCACCCGTCACTGGCGAAGCTGCGGAACAAAGCGAAGCCCCGGTATCTGACAGCCTTTTCAGCGATCAGACAGCCGCAGATGAAGCTGATCCTCTGCCGGAACAGTCTGAGCCCCCGCTTTATGAACAGGAAGGCGACGCTTCACAGGAGATACCTCCGGAGGCTTATTATCAGGACGAGCCTTACGGTCAGGAAGATCCGTATTACGGCGGTCAGAGAGAGATGCCGAGAAAAAGGAAAAAATCAAAGAAGAAGAAAAAACGCAGCCGTCTGCCGGGCGTTCTTATCCTCACAACGTTCATATTCGCTGTGTCGATATGTCTCTCGCTCGTTATCATAGCTTTCGGCAAGGATATGCTCGGTATCGGAAAGAGCGATGCCACAAAGCTGATCGTTATCCCGGAAGGTGCTACGACTGCCGAGATATCCACTATGCTAAAGAATGAGGGCATCATCAAATCGCCTGAATTCTTCCAGCTCTTCTCACGTCTGAGAAAGTCTGATTCGCTCTATATCCCCGGCGAACACTTCGTCCGTCCGAATATGCCTTATGAGACTTTAATCATCGAACTTACCACGACCAAGGAAGAAGAACAGGAAACAGTCGAAGTAACGTTCCCGGAGGGCATCACGCTGTTCGATGCAGCACAGCTCCTCGAATCAGAGAATGTCTGCAAGGCTGATGAATTCCTATTCTACTTCAATTCAGGCGGATTCGGATTCGACTTCGAGAGCAAGCTCCCGACTGATACTTCGCTAAAGTTCTACCGAATGGAAGGCTATCTCTTCCCGGATACCTACTACTTCTATACAAATATGAAGCCTGAACAGGTATGCCAGAAGATCTACCTCAACTTCGACAACAAGATGACCGAGGACAGATACAAGAGAATGGAAGAACTCGGCATCTCGCTCGACCAGCTCATAACTCTTGCTTCTATCGTTCAGAAAGAGGCTGCCAATACAAGCACGATGACACTCGTTGCTTCTGTATTCTGGAACAGACTTGAAAACAAGGACGAGTTCCCGCTCCTCCAGTCAGATCCTACTTCAAACTACGCTAACGATGTCGTAAAGGCTAAAATGGACGTTTACGACCAGACGATCGTTGAAGCATACGATACCTACAAGGGCCACGGACTCCCACCCGGAGCTATCTGCAACCCCGGTATCGAAGCTATCGATGCTGTACTCGAAAAGTTCGAGAGCGATTACTTCTACTTCATCGCCAACGTCAACACAGGACAGACTTACTTCTCTAAGACACTCGAAGAGCATGAGGAATATCAGGCTAAGGTCGAGCAGCAGTATATCGACGAGAAGCTCGCTGAAGAGGAATAAGGAGGATATATGGACAGACTTGAAGTCCTTGCTCCTGCCGGTGATACCGAAAGATTCAACGCCGCTCTGCAATACGGTGCAGATGCGGTGTACCTCGGCAGAAAGCAGTTCGGAATGCGTTCTTCCCCTATGAATTTTGATTTTGAGCAGCTAAAACAGGCAGTTGATGCCGCTCATGCAAAAGGTGTGAAAGTATACCTCACCTGCAATACTCTTCCGAGAAACAACGAGATACCGCAGTTTGAACAGTTCGTCGAGGAAGCTGTCGCAGCAAATGTCGATGCTCTCATCGTGGCTGACATCGGACTGCTCTCGCTTATAAAAAAATATGCACCGGATATGGAGATACACATTTCCACACAGACCGGTATAGTCAATTACGTTACCGCCCGTGAACTCCACAGCATGGGTGCAAAGAGGATCGTCCTCGCAAGAGAGCTTTCCCTTGAAGAGATCGCAGAGATAAGAGCTAAAACTTCTCCCGATCTCGATATAGAGGCTTTCGTCCACGGAGCTATGTGCGTATCATTCTCCGGAAGATGCCTGCTTTCACAGTATCTCGTCAACCGTGACGCAAACAGGGGAGAATGTGCCCAGCCCTGCCGCTGGGGATATCACCTCATGGAAGAAAAGCGTCCGGGAGAGTTCTTCCCGGTATTTGAGGACGAGAGAGGCACTTATATTCTCAATTCAAAGGATATGTGCATGATAGAACATATCGACAAGCTCGCATCTGCCGGTGTTGACAGCCTTAAAATAGAGGGACGTGCCAAATCAGCTTACTATGTCACAGTCGTTACAAATGCCTACCGCATGGCAGTCGATGAGTATTACAAAGATCCGGAGCATTTCGTTCTTCCGGACTGGATACGTGATGAGGTTTACAAGGTGAGCCACAGAAAATACTGCAACGGTTTCTTCTTCGGTGTCCCGGAGGAGTCGCAGTATTACGAGAACAGCGGCTATATCAGGAATTACGATGTCGTTGCTGTCGTTGAAAAATGTGAGAACGGCACTGTCTATTGTACGCAGAGAAATAAATTCTTCGCTGGAGACAGCGTGGAGATACTCGCTCCCTCACAGAAACCGGTCTGCATGACTCTTGACAAACTCTTTGATGAAGAGGGCAATGAGATCGAGACAGCCAACCACGCTATGATGAACTTTTCATTCAAATCAGACCTGACATTCCCGTCCGGAACTGTTATCCGCAAGGAAACCAAATAAAAGAGAAAGAACTCCCCGGTTTTTACCGGTATAGAGGGATATACCTTTTTTGAGGGAAACCCTTTTGAAAAAGGGTTCTCCCTCAAACTCCCTTCCTAAAACTTTCAGCGTCAAATTTCCCCTGACGGGACGCTTACGATAGCTATCGTTTACGGCAAGACTTG
>CADBQF010000148.1 GCA_902796705.1 Ruminococcus flavefaciens | reverse complement strand
GAAACCGGTCTTTTCCTTTACTATGTCTCTCACCTTGCCGCAGAGTTCAAGCACGTCAGCACACGTAGCGAATCCCTTGTTGATGACAAATCCGCTGTGTTTTTCGCTGACCATAGCACCGCCGCAGGTCATGCCTTTGAGTCCGCACTGCTCGATGAGGAGCGAAGCGTAGCTGCCCTCCGGACGCTTGAACGTACTTCCGGCACTTGGATATTCAAGAGGCTGCTTTGAAGTCCTCTTTGACATACACTCGTTCATGGAAGCCTTTATCTTGTCGGCATCGCCTTTTTCGAGCGACATGGTGACAGAAGTGATGACGCAGTCCTTTCCGGAGAAGAAGCTGTGACGGTACGAAAGATCCATATTTGTCTTGCCTATATAGCGTATATCTCCGTTCTCGTCGATATATTCAGCCGATACGACGATATCCTTCATCTCGCTGCCGTAGGCACCGGCATTCATGTACAATGCACCGCCGACAGTTCCGGGGATACCGAAGAGGTTCTCCATGCCCGTGAGCGACATCTGCTGTGCATGGACACAGGCTGATGCGAGCAAAGCTCCCGCATCGCAGGTGATGTTATTGCCCTCGATGCTGATATTGGCGAAATCGCCGCCGAAGAGGAGTATGACTCCGTCGAAGCCTTCGTCCGGCACGAGGATATTGCTTCCTCTTCCGATTATACCGTGCTTTATATCGTTGCTGCGGAGGTATTTCAGCAGTTCGGCAGCCGATGCTGCGGAATTTATGCTGACCAATGCCCTGCAAGGCCCTCCGAAGCGGAATGTGATGTACTCACTTAAAGAACATTCAGGGATTATACGGCAGCCGAGCCTGCCGCAGAGCTGTGTAAGTTCATTGATATCAAACATATATTCTCCTTTCCGGCAGATCTCCTCTTAAAAGGGAAATGCCGATCCGGTCGGTAGATACTTTCGTCTCAGAATGCTTCGTAATCACGCACGATCTCTTTGGAATCAGCCTCCATGCCGAGTCTGTTGAGAAGCTCACGGGCAGCGTTGTAGCCCATTTTCTTCTGTCTGTTGTTCATAGCGGCAACTTCGAGGATAACGGCAAGGTTTCTTCCGGGCTTTACCGGGATCGTGAGCGAGGGGACTTTTACGCCGAGGAGCGATACGAACTCTGTATCGACACCCATACGGTCGTAGACTTTTTCGGAATTCCACTGTTCAAGCTCCACAACGAGGTCGAGCTTTTCGGTCATCTTTACAGCACCGATACCGAACAGGCGGCGTGCGTTGATGATTCCTATGCCACGCAGTTCGAGGAAGTGGCGGATATTGTCAGGTGAGCTTCCGACAAGGCTGATATTCGATACTTTTCTGATCTCGACAGCATCGTCGGCAACGAGTCTGTGGCCACGTTTTACAAGCTCTATGGCAGTCTCGCTCTTTCCGACACCGCTCTCGCCGGTGATGAACACGCCTTCGCCGTATATCTCGATGAGAACGCCGTGACGGGTTATCCTCGGTGCAAGTGTGAGGTTGAGGAAAGCTATAAGTCCGGACATGAAGTTTGAGGTGCTTTCCTTGCTGCGGAGGAGCGGAACTTCATATTCCTTGGCGAGTTCGAGCATCTCCGCAAAATACGGCAGCTCTCTTGTTATGATAAGAGCAGGTATACGCTGTGCGAAGAGGAGCTGCAGACGCTCTCTCCTTGTCTTTTCGTCTATCGTCGAAAGATAGGCGAATTCCATTTTTCCGATTATCTGGATACGCTCCGGGTTGAAGTACTCATAGAATCCCATGAGCTGGAGTCCGGGACGGTTTACATCGTTCTCGTCTATCATTACTTCTGAGGCATCTTTGTGAATGTAGATCACTTCAAGCTTGAATTCGTCTATGACCTTCTGAAGTGAAACTTTGAAATTTTCAGCCATATTCTACTCCGTTCTCCGGAATTCTCCGGCGGTCTTCAAGGCAGACCGTGCCTTTTATGGTGTTACTGATCCTGTGAATAGTCGTCTGTATAGAATGTATCGGTGCTTTCTTCGCTGTTCTGTGTGGTCTCTGTTGTTTCCTGAACGGCAGGCTTGCTCTTTGAGGTGCTGATTATGTAAGAGCCGCAGCCGGCATCTTTGAGCTTCTGCTTGGCAGCCTTCACCTCGTCATCGGACACATCGCCTGATATCCTTACGACGACATTGAAATCCGAGAGCTGTTCCCTGAGCCTTGTGTAGACATCAGTGATGATATCGGAGCTGCTTCCGCTTATGCCTGATATTTTACCGCTGTCTGAGAGAGTTTTCAGGTCAGAGCAGTTTATATCGATAACGATAGTATTCGCACTGAGTACCATAGGCTTTACGATATCGTTCTTTCCCATGAGCATATCTCCGGCTGAAACTTCGAGCATCATGGAAGAGCCGTTCGAGAGTATGCTGTCGTAGATCTGGTTTGCAGCGGAAGTCATTGCGAGATACCTCTCCTCTTCCTTATAGCGGTCACCGAGCAGATCATAGTCGGAATCGAAGAACGACGGGAACACGAAGTCCGAGCAGATGACTCTCTCAAATCCTGCACCTGCCGCCTCGCCCGACAGGAACGAAATATATCCCACAGCCTGTTCAGAGAACGGATCGAGCCACGGTTTTCCGTCCTTTTCCGGCTTATTGTCGAGCCACTGGGAGCTTCCGTCCTCGAAGCTGTAGCCTGTCTCCGGAAGAGTAGCCGGGACGATATGATCCCTGAAAGTGCTTATATGGGCAGCCGGTCTGAAACCTGCATCTGTTATAGCCTCCGCTATCTCCTCCGCCTTGAGCGAAGACTGCAAAGCACCGGTGAAGGCAGCTTCTCTCGCCTGCGTAGCGTAGAGGACTTTTCCTCCTGCAAGTTTGAGCGGGACTTCTATGAAGTCGATATCCTGCGGATCCGGGATAGCCTTTACAGCCTCCTTGATAGCATCGATGCTGACCATATCATCTTCACTGAGAGCGTAAGCGTGGTATGTACCGGCATCTACCATATGTGACATGACCGTATCTTCTGCCGCTGTAGTCATAGTCGTACCGGCAGAAGAAGAAGTCTTTGAGGAAGTCTCCGGCTGTACAGCCGCCTCGTCCGATGACGGCTCGATAGATGTGTAATCCTCCGTATAGACAGCATCGTCAGTATCGACAGTCTCGTCGCCCTTCTTCTTTGTGAAGTCGATGACCGGGCCTGCAACGCTGTATCCGATAAATCCTATACCTCCTATGAGAAGCACCGTAAGGCTTGCCGAAAGCACTTTTGCAGCCGGACTCTTGCCGTAGTAGTTCTTCTCCTTTGTCTTATAGATTTTCCTTCCTTTATTCTTTATTTTCATCAAAGCCTCTCCTAAAGGCAGATATCTATCTATATATCACCGCAGAAAGCCCGGCACAGCGAGTGCCGTGTCAGCTAAGTGCGTACACTGCCATTGATATTATGCCGAGATATATCAGCATCGCCGGGAATCCCCTGAAAGATGCAGGGACTTCCGCCGAACAAAGTCTCCCGTAAGCTGCCGAAAGGATAAGAGCCGCAATAACGAATCCGGCTCCTGCCTGCAGGCCTGCTCCGACATAGCTGCCGAAGTGCATGAGAGCTGAGTCCTGTGCTGCCTTTCCGCTTATAGTGAAGAGCGTTCCCATAACAGCACAGTTGAAGGCGGAAATATGGATATATCTCCTTATTTTTACAAATAGCTCCCTGCTGAAAAAATATAATGCAGAGAGAAGAAGCATATAAAGCACTCCGACAGATACCGTGTACATGAGCAGCGAGATGACTTTTTCGCCGCCTGTTATCTTATCGCACACGAAAGCTGCCGCAGAGCCTGTTGTTGTGAATATTGTTATTATGCCGGCTGTAGTCAGCAATTGCTTCCTGCTTCCGGCTGCTATGAACAATGTACTTGTGCCGAGTGCCTGCATCAGAATAAGATTTGAAGCGAGCAGCACGATTATCTCATTGACGATGAACAAAGCTCATTCCTCCTGCTCTTCTTCTTTTCTGTGACCTGCTGCCGAGCGTATCTTCCTGTAGATGCCGCAGAGCATACCGAGGAAAATGAAACCGCCGAACGGCTTTCCAAGGCCGCTTATGAGCATCGGGGTATCGGTCATCATGCTGTTGATAGTTCCGTATGCGAGCAGTTCCCTCACGAATGCTGTAACGAGCATGACCGCATCGAATCCGAGTATATAAAATACGAGGGACAGCACCATGTTCGTCCGCTTCATGCGGAAAAAGCGTGCTTCCGTCTGGAATACGATAAGGGAATTGACTGCGAGCAGCGGAAAATATATCCCTATCCTCTCAACGGCTTCCGGCCAGAATTCGCCTGCTGCGATCCTTACCGGTATGTATATCAGCGAGGATATGACCGCATACGATACGATCCTTGCGGCATACGGTATCTTCCTCGGAACGAACGAGGATATCATCACAGAAAAGAATGTTATAACAGAAAATGCAGCTATGAGAGCCGCCGCATTCCTGAGCGTATCTCCGCATACGATGACCGGAGATATCACCATTAGTGATGAAAGCACGGTATTATCCGCAAGCAGTCCGTCAAAAACAGAAGTCTTTCTTTCCTTCATGTCATTCTGCCTCCTTTGCGGAGACTTCCTCTGCACTGAGAATGTCTATCTTGTCCTCAAGCGTGCGGAATCCCAGTGCGGCAGGTGCCATGAGTACGGAGACGATCACAATAGCATTCTCCTTCGCCATAGTCAGGACGAGGATATATGCCGCCGCCGCCGTGAAGAATCCGTAGAAGAACGCAAAATGAGCCTTCCTCGGTGCGAGCCTTTTGTCTGATACGATATACACCGCAGCAAAAAGCACCATATTCATAGCCACAGCAAGGGCTGCTGTACGCATTTTAGTCCCGTGTTCTGCCGCAATAGCCGCAAACAGAACAGTTGAAGCTATCGTTCCGGCGAACGCACCGGCAGAGATATCCTTTCTGAGTATAAGCACGGCTGCTGCGATCATGAGAAGGAGTATGCTTACTCCCCCCATTGGGCCGCTGAAACTTCCCATGAGTATCTCATAGCCTGTATGTTCCATTCTGCCTGTCGTATTGTAGATATGTGATGCAGAGCTGGCAAGTCCTTCGGTGTCTGCAAAAAATCCCGTGTGTGCATATGTTTCCGGGAAGCTGAGCATATCCTTTTTCCACGAAGTCAGCATGAAGATATATCCGGCAGCCGCAGGAGAGAATATCATATTCTTCCTTCCGCCGAATACGTTCTTGGCACAAACGACAGCAAATACGCTTCCTGCTGCCGCTGCCCTGTACGCCATTGAAGCCGGCATCATCAGAGAAAGAATGATGCCGTCCGTGATGCACATGAGGTCGCCGTATCTGAATTCCCTGCCGAGGAACTTCACCGATATCATCTCAGCAGCGAGCGAAAATGCCGCACAGACTGCTGCGAGCATAAGAGCGTGTATCCCATGATAGAAAAACGCCATAAGCACCAGCACGAGCAAAGTGAGCATCATATCCGGAAAGGTATGACGTTCCCTTTCAGCTTTTTTCAGCATACACTACCTGCTTTCAGGCTGGCAGCGGCTTTTTTCATATCATCTGCCTTGAAGAGATAGCTTCCGGAAACAAGTACATTTGCACCTGCCTCAATGACTTCTCCGGCAGTTGAAGAATTGATGCCTCCGTCAACTTCTACATCGATATCAAGGCCGAGACGCTTTATCTCCTCACGGACTTTTCTGACCTTGTCAGTACACTCCGGAATGAAGCTCTGACCACCGAATCCCGGTTCTACCGTCATAACGAGCACCATATCGACTTCCGGGAGGAATCTGAACACCTCCTCCGCAGGAGTAGCGGGCTTTATGGCAACGGCAGCCTTTGCACCGGCTTCATGTATCGCTCTTATCGTTTCGAGCGTATCGCTCCGGCTCTCGGTATGGAAAGATATGATATCCGCACCGCTTTCAGCGAATCTTTTTACATATTTCAGGGGATCTGTGATCATCAGGTGGACATCGAGAACGAGGTCTGTAGCTTTTCTGACCATTTCAAGGACAGGCAGGCCGTATGTGATATTATTCACGAAGATACCATCCATGACATCAAAATGGAGCATCTCGATGCCGCTTTCCCCGATACGTTTTATCTCATTTCTGAGTTCGAGCATATCTGCACTAAGCACAGATGCTGATACATAATAATTCAATTTACCACTTCTTCCGTTTTACTGAACCTGCACGCAGGCTGTACACTATTGTCTTATCATTCATACTCTTTTATTATAATATATTTATCCTTTCACGTCAATATGCTTGAATTGATTTTTTTATTTACCTAATTATACAGAAGAATTCCGCCTTGATATTCTGCCCGTTTTGTGTTATAATTTTTATAATAAAATCTTTGATCTACAGGAGATATACATATGAACAAGATACTGCTCGTGGACGATAACAATGAAATTGTCGCCAACCTCACTGAGTTCCTCATGTCCGAGGGTTTTTCCGTGAAGTCGGCTTCCGGTCAGACAGAGGCGATAAGGCTCGCTGAGGAAGAACACTTCGACATCGTTCTCCTTGATGTCTCGCTCTCTGAGGGGAACGGCTTCGCTGTCTGCTCGGCTATCAAAAAAAGCAGCGGGACTCCGGTGATATTCCTCACGGCTTCCGGTGACGAATTCAGCACCGTCACCGGCTTCGACCTCGGTGCTGACGACTATATCTCAAAGCCTTTCCGTCCGAGGGAACTCGTCTCACGCATAAAGAATATCCTCCGCCTCACCGGAAATACCGGTTCTGTCACCCAGCTTGGCGATGTTACGGTCGATACCGTCCGTGGAACAGCCAACAGGAACGGTCAGGATCTCTTCCTCTCCGCCCTTGAATACAGGCTTCTGCTCGTTTTCATCAACAACCGTGGAACAGTCCTCTCACGAACGAAGCTCCTCGAATCGATATGGGACATAGCCGGAGAATTCGTCAACGACAACACGCTGACCGTCTACATCAAGCGGCTTCGTGAAAAGATAGAGAAAGATCCGCAGAACCCGGCTATCATCAAGACAGTCAGAGGTCTGGGATACAGGGTGGACTGATGATGAAACTTCTCCGCAACCATGAAGTCGCTTCAATGCTTGCCGCTCACCTCGCCGTTATCGCAGCGGCAGCCGTATCTGCACTTAAATTCAGGGAATACGCTGTACTTATAATAATACTCTCCTGTGCGGCGATGACCTGCCTTTTCATTATCTCGACCAAAAAGAGATACAAGATGATAAACAGGCTCTCATCGGAAGTTGACCGTATCCTCCACGGTGACGATCATCTGCATCTCGATACCTTTTCAGAGGGCGAACTCTCCATTCTCAGCAGCGAGATATACAAAATGACCGTCTGTCTCCGTCAGCAGCAGAACGACCTGAAAAACGACAAGGTCTACCTTGCCGATTCCATAGCGGATATATCACATCAGATAAGGACTCCGCTCACTTCGGTGAATCTGCTCGTTTCGATGCTCTCGGAAGAAAAAGTCCCCGACAGCAAACGGCTTGAGACAGCCCGCAAACTGCGTGAACTTCTCAGCCGCATCGACTGGCTCATAACTGCCCTGCTGAAAATGTCAAAGCTCGATGCCGGAACTGCACGCTTCGCCAGTGAGGAGATCCCCCTCGGAGAACTTATAGAACGCTCCTGCATGGCTCTGCGTATCCCGATAGAGCTTCACGACCAGACTCTTGAAATAAAGGCAAGCGGAAATTTTCACGGTGATATCTCATGGACGTGCGAAGCCGTCGGAAATATCGTCAAGAACTGCATGGAACACACTCCCCCCGGCGGCAAAATATCCATATATACCGAGGAAAATCCGGTATTTACTCAAATACTCATCTCAGATACAGGCTGCGGTATCCCCAAGGACGACCTGCCGGATATCTTCAAAAGATTCTATAAGGGAAAGGACTCCGGCGACAAGAATTTCGGCATAGGACTCGCCCTCGCCCGTATGATAATCACCAGCCAGAACGGCACGATCAAAGCCGGAAACAACCCTGACTGCGGTGCATACTTCGATATCCGCTTCTACTCCTCCCCCGTGTAAGCAGCACGATAAATACAGATTAGCACGCTGCTCACGAAAGAACCGCCTCTCTTATTGGGGAAAACCCTTTTGAAAAAGGGTTCTTCCCCAAACCCCTTTCCTAAAACTTTCAGCGTCAAATTTTCCCTGACGGGACGCTCACGATAAGTTATCGTGTACGGCAAGATTTGCCAGAGCGTCCCGTCAGGGAAAATTTCATGTTAAAAGTCTTTGGAGGGGGGTTTGGGGGAGAACCTTTCCTCAGAAAGGTTTCCCCCACTAAAAGACACAGTTCTTTCATGGGTAACGTGCTGATCTGTATTT
>CADBQF010000147.1 GCA_902796705.1 Ruminococcus flavefaciens | reverse complement strand
GCTTTCGTCGCTCAGGAGGAAGGCTACTTCAAGGAAGAAGGCCTTACCGTAACGCTCACACAGTTCTCCAGTGCCTCCGAACTCGTGAACGGCCTTGAAGCTGATAAGCTCGATGCTGCTTTCATCGGTTCTGTGCCGACTCTCACTTTCCAGAGCCAGGGACATGATGTTTCGATCTTCGGCGGTGCTATGACGAACGGTCACGGCTACGTCATCAAGCCGGAATTCGCTGACAAGGACGAACTCGGCGTTGAGATACTCAAAGGCAGGAACGTCGCTTCCGTAAAGAACAGCGTTCAGGACGCTGAACTCCAGATACTCCTCAAAAATGCAGGCATAGGCATCGGTGAGGGCAAAGATGAAGTAAACATCGTCTACTTCGACAGCCAGAAAGATGCTTACGCTGCTCTGCTCAATAAATCGATAGATGCAGCTTCGGTCTACTCTCCGTATGCTTCTCTTGCAAAATCACAGGGATACAAGGTAGTTTACTACTGTGCCCATGAGGAAGCTCTCCAGAATCAGCCGTGCTGCCGTCAGGTCGCTAAGACTTCCGCTCTCAGCAGCAATCCGAATACATATATCGCCCTTGAAAGAGCTTTCATCAAGGCTTACCGCTTCACTCAGACAGACCACGAGAAGACCGTCAAGGACGTAAAGAAATACATCGATATCGAAAATGACTTCATCGATACCGAAGTTTACGGCGGCTACAGCGTTTCAAGCCCCGATCCGGACAAGAAAGGTACTCTCACCCTCAAAGATACTATCGTAGAGCTTGGATATACGGAAGATTACGATATCGAGCCTCTGTACAATACGAACATCTACAAGACAGCACTCTCCAGCATTCTCGCTGAAAGTGACGACGATATCTACAAGTCATTAGAGGAGCATTTCAATGAATACGAATAAGATAGAGATAAAAGACCTCACGGTCAACTATACAGAGAACAAACGAAGCTTCAACGCACTGACGAATGTTTCGTTCGGCGTGAAGAACGGCGAGTTCCTGAGCGTCATAGGTGCGAGCGGCTGCGGAAAATCAACTCTGCTCAGCGTGCTTGAAGGACTTTACGCTCCGGCAGGCGGTTCTGTTCAGATAGACGGCAAGGAACTCCACGGCACGGGTTCAGAGAGAGGAGTAGTGTTCCAGCACTACTCGCTCTTCCCGTGGATGACTACAAAGAAAAATATAGAATTCGGCATCAAGCAGGCACGCCACGATGTAAAGCGTTCAGAGCGTTCAAAGATCGCAGAGGATTTCCTCAACAAAGTCGGTCTTGCCGGATTCGGGAGCAAATACCCCTCACAGCTCTCCGGCGGTATGCAGCAGCGTGCAGCCATTGCAAGAGCTCTGGCAATGAATACGGAGATACTCCTCATGGACGAACCTTTCAGTGCTATCGATGCAAAGAACAGAGTTATCCTCCAGGATCTTCTCCTTAAACTCTGGGAAGGCGACGGCACGGAGGAGAGAAAAACCGTCGTATTCGTCACACACGATATCGACGAGGCTATACTCCTCTCTGACAGGATAGTTGTTCTCACAGCTCACCCCGGTACGGTTCACGAGATAGTAAATGTCCCGTTCGACCGCCCACGCAGACGTGAAGAACTCGTTAAGACGGAAGAATACGGAAAGTTCCGCAACAGGCTCCTCTCTCTGCTCTACAACGACATAGCCGAAAGGATAGGCGGAGATGAGGTGGTATTATGACGATAAAGAAACGTGTCCTCCGCATCGCACATCTGCTTTTCATAGCACTTATACTGATACAGTTCCTCCCGGATAAATCAACAGCAGAGACATTCACTCCCCTGATCATAAAATTTGCTGTAGGCATAGAAGTTGTCGTCATAGCTGCATCAGTCTTCATAAAAAAAGAAGAATCGCTCTCGCTGCTTTTCGACGTGGCAGGATTCATCTTCATCGTCCTCGGAGCATGGACGCTCGTTACGGCTAAGTTCAATTACCTTAACGAAACGCTCTTCCCGGCACCGGGAAAAGTCCTGAACCAGTTATTCGAGGACAGGGATAAGATCTTCATAAACATAAAAAGCTCACTCATTACAACATTCAAGGGCTTTTTCCTTGCAGTAGTCATAGCCATACCGCTCGGACTTTTCATAGGCTGGAGTGCAAGGCTCGGAAGTGCTGCAACATACATAACCAAATTTTTCAGTTCGATACCGCCTGTAGTGTATATCCCCTACGGTATCGCACTTCTCCCGACACTCAGTTCCGTTCCGGTGTTCGTTATATTCCTTGCAACGTTCTGGCCGGTATTTGCAGGAACTATGAGCGGAGTAATGGGAGTAGACAAGAAGATGATCGATTCGGCAAAGGTACTCAACGTCGGAAAGGCAGAGATGCTTTTCAGGGTGATACTTCCGGCATCATTGCAGCAGATATTTCTTGGCTGCAATCAGGGATTGAGCGTATCTTTCATACTTCTCACCTCAGCAGAGATGATCGCCGCAACAGACGGAATGGGATATTATGTCAAGAACTATTCTGATTTCGGTGATTATACGAGGACTATAACGGGACTTTTAGTTATTGGAGTAATGGTCATTGCAGTTACATTTTTGTTCAATAAATTGCAGAATTATTTTTTGAGGTGGAAGCATTGAGGATAGCTTCACACAGACCATACTGATAATATCCAATTGTTGGGCTGCCAATGGCGGCCCGTTTTTATTAAAAAATAAAAAATAAAAAAACGGCGAAACCGCCCCTACAGAATGTCATGATAATTACAACGCAAGGCAGGGACGCAATGCAATTTGTCTATACAGCTCGTTAAATTATAAATGTTTTCTATAACTATTGACAAATATAGAATTTACCTATTGACATTGTATGTTTAGAGT
>CADBQF010000146.1 GCA_902796705.1 Ruminococcus flavefaciens | reverse complement strand
TGAGCGTCCCGTCAGGGGAAATTTCATGTTAAAAGTCTTTGGAAGGGGGTTTGGGGGAGAACCTTTCCTCAGAAAGGTTTCCCCCAAGAAAAACAAACCCTTTGATTATTTTTTCAGTTTAAGAGCAGCTTTGGTCTGGGCTGCGATGTTTTCGGCGGAGAGGCCGAATTCTTTGAGGAGGTCAACGGCGGGGCCGGAGTGTCCGAACTCGTCGTTCACGCCTATTTTTACTACGGGAACGGGGCAGCATTCTGTAACTGCATCGGCTACGGCTGAACCAAGTCCGCCGATCACGCTGTGTTCCTCGGCTGTTACGATAACGCCTGTCTCGGCTGCACATTTGCAGATGAGTTCCTTGTCGAGAGGCTTGATCGTGTGGATATTTACGACTCTTGCGGAGATGCCGTCTGCTTCGAGGAGTTTAGCTGCTTCTACTGCTTCATTCACCATAAGACCTGTAGCTACGATAGTAATATCGCTGCCGTCCTTCATGACAACGCCCTTGCCAAGCTCAAACTTGTATGTTTCGCTGTCGTTGATGACCGGGACTGCGAGTCTGCCGAAACGCATATAGACCGGGCCGTTGAAGTCGAGGGCTGCCTTGACTGCTGCTTTTGCTTCAACGTCGTCGCAGGGGTTGATTATCGTCATTCCGGGGATAGTTCTCATGAGGGCGATATCCTCGTTGCACTGGTGAGTAGCACCGTCTTCGCCTACTGAGATGCCGGCATGAGTTGCACCTATCTTTACATTGAGGTGAGGATAGCCGATAGAATTTCTTACTATCTCATATGCTCTTCCGGCTGCGAACATTGCGAATGTGCTTGCGAAAGGTATTTTTCCGCAGGCTGCAAGTCCGGCTGCAACGCCCATCATATTTGCTTCTGCAATACCGCAGTCAAAGAAGCGGTCGGGGTATGCTTTCTTGAATATACCTGTCTTTGTAGCTGCTGCAAGGTCAGCATCGAGGACTACAAGATCCTTGTACTCTTCAGCGAGGTCTCTGAGAGCCTCACCGTAGCTTTCTCTGGTAGCTTTTTTAATAACATCTGCCATTGTGTCAGTCCTCCAATTCCTTTAACTGTGCTTCAAGTTCAGCCATAGCCTGCTCGTACTGTTCCTTGTTGGGAGCTGTACCGTGCCAGCCTACCTGATTCTCCATGAATGAAACGCCCTTGCCCTTGACGGACTTCTGGACGATAACTACAGGCTTGTCGTTTACTGATGATGCCTCAGTGAAAGCTCTGTCGATATCGTCAAAGTCGTGAGCGTCCATTGTTATGACGTGCCAGCCGAAAGCTGCGAACTTGTCTGTTATCGGTTCGGGAGAACATACTTCTGTTATCGCACCGTCTATCTGGAGGCCGTTGTTATCTACAACAGCTTTGAGGTTGCCGAGCTTGTAGTGAGCTGCGAACATTGCTGCTTCCCATACCTGTCCTTCTTCGATCTCGCCGTCACCGAGGACGGTATAGACATTGTAGTTCTTTCCGTCGAGTTTTCCTGCAAGTGCCATGCCGCAGGCTGCTGATATGCCCTGTCCGAGCGAACCGCTCGACATATCAACGCCGGGGATATGGATACACGGATGTCCCTGTAACAATGCACCTATATGGCGGAGCGACTTGATCTCCTCCTGCGGGAAATATCCTTTCAGGGCAAGCACTGCATAGAGTGCCGGTGCAGTATGTCCCTTTGAGAGAACGAATCTGTCTCTGTCAGGCGACTCAGGATCGTTTGCGTCAACGTTCATCTTGTTGAAGTAAAGATACGTCAGTGTATCGCTTATCGAGAGCGATCCGCCGGGATGTCCCGACTTAGCGTTATAAGTTCCTTCTATAACGCCCATTCTCACCTTGCAGGCGATCTTTTGCAGGTCTTTTCTGATTTTTGCGTCCATAACAGCCTCCAGTAAAAATTTATCTATTATCAATTAAATTGATCTACACCAAACCCTGTTCCCTGATACCGCTCAGCCATTCAGGGAAACCGTCGAGCAGGCGGTCATAGAGTTCCTCGTCTGATATCGATTTGATATCCTCGACAGCGAATGCTGCTGTATTCCCGGAATCCGTGACTTCTTCGAGAACGTCCGAACCTTTGCTGCCTATGCCGATGAACTGCCAGAATACAGGCATCTGCGACGATTCGGCTATGAGTTCCTTTATCCTGTTGGTGCTGCAAGCTCCGCCGTCCGTTATGAAGATGACGTACACAGGCCCGGAGATATCGCTGTAATGCTCCATAACGCTGCGGATTATGACGGGCTCGTCGTTTTCTCCGCCGAGACGGGACATAAGCTCTCTCCAGTTGTCGGGAACTGCACTGCTGTAATTTTCGGGAGTCAGGGACTCTCTCTGTTCACAGCGTTTTGCATAGTACCACAGGTCGAGTTCTCCGTCGTCGTCGAACTGGACTGCGACGGGGAGCATTTTATTGACGATGCTCTGGACTTCTCCGCTGCGGTATTTTCTCAGCATAGAGCCGGTGATATCGGTCACAAGGACGACTTTAGCCTTGCAGTCGGTAAGGTCTTCTTTTTCGAGCTTGTCCATAAGAGGTCTTGCAAGCGAGACAAGCTCAGGAGCTTTTGCGAGCTTCTTTTCGAGCATGGCTTCCGGTGAGATGCTTTGTTCAGCACCGAAATGCACATTGCCCTCATTTTTGACAGCCGCCCTTGACACAGCGTCCTCCGAGCCGCCGTAGTAGCGTAGAAGGTCGCCAAGTCCGCCGTTGAATCCGCTGACGACGATGTTGAATCTCCACTCGTCCCTGCGGTATATCTCAGCAGTGATGACGGCTTTCTCCCCGGCGAACGTATCTCCGGGGAATTTTGCAGTCAGCGAGTCTCCGCCGATATTTCCTATCATAAGCTCATGAGACTCTATCTCGCCCATTGTGCCTTCTCCGTCGATGCTCACAGTGAAAACGAGCTTCTGGACAGATTCCGGTATCCTCCGGGTATCTATCCTGAATACAGCACCGCCGAGCGGAGTATAAGTTATCGCTCTGTCGGGCGAAGCGGTCTGATTATAGAATATCATATACCTGTCATCAGTCAGTTTGTTGTCATTGCCGACACCGAAGCAGCAGAAGTCGTAGACGGCTTTTCCTGTTACTCTCAGTGTAACTTCGATCGGCTGATTGAGGTCAACGTATTTCGAGAGCTTGTCCCGCATACCTTTCTGAACTTCCATACCGACCTCCGCTGTCAATCATCGAATTCTTCGTATTCAGCTTCGATCTGGGCTCTGCGTTCCTCTGCCCTTGCCTGAGCTTCCTTGGATTTCTTTACATATCCGAGCATTGACGGCACGAGGATAGTAATAAGGATAACGATTATGATTATTTTTTTCATGGTGAACACCTCCGGTTATATCATTGTTATATCAAGCCCGTATCATACCGAGCCTTCTGACTTCTTTGAGCCATACGGGGAACTCATTGAGGAGTCTCTCGTACAGTTCTTCATTTGAGACGCTCCTGAAATCGTCAAGAGCGAAGAAATTTGCGTTATCGACGTATCTTCCCCTGAGATCGTCGAGTTCTTTCAGGATACCGTAGCCGCTGCCGCTGACTCCGACGAACTGCCAGAATATCGGCATTTCAGAAGCTTCTTTGAGGAGATTTTCTATCTTCTTCGCCTGAGATACGCCGCCGTCGGTCACGAATATTACATATGCCGGGAGCTTTGAGCGTTTGAACTCGTGCATAACGTCCTTCATGACTTCGGGTTCGTTATTGCCGTATCCGAGCTTTTTCATAAGGTTCTTCCAGTCGGAAGGCACGGCTTTTTTGTAATTTTTCAGATTGACTGCCCTGCATTTCTTGCAGGTCGAGCCGTAGTACCACAGGTCGAGTTCTCCGTCGTCGTCGAACTGGACTGCGAGGGGGAGTATCTTGTTTATTATCTCCTGAACGGTGCCGTTCTCGTAGCTGCGGTTCATCGAGCCAGATATATCCATTACAAGGGCGACTCTTGCGACGCAGTCGGTGAGTTTTTTCTTTTCGAGCTGCACCATTATCGGCTTTGCGAGGGAGACAAGCTCCGGGGCTTTTTCGAGCTTCTTTTCGAGCGATACTCTCCTGCCCTGAATGGGAACACTGTTCTGTACAGGAGGAGGTGCAGGCTGACTCACAGGCGGCACAGGTCTGCTGACCGGAACAGGCTGCGGAACAGGACGGCTCACCGGAACAGGCTGCGGTGTGGGCTGACTTGAAGCTGATGACTCAACTCCTC
>CADBQF010000145.1 GCA_902796705.1 Ruminococcus flavefaciens | reverse complement strand
TTCGATAATACTGTGCATTACCCTGTGTGACGGTACACGGATACCGACAGTGTCAAGTCCGCCGGAAGTCACCATAGGTATGCGGTCATTTTTCGGCATTACCATAGTGAGCGGGCCGGGACAGAATCTCTCCGCAAGTTCATATGCGAGCGGAGGAATATATGATGTATAGTTCACTGCCTGTGAAAAATCAGCAAGATGAACGATCAGAGGATTGTCGGCAGGCCTGCCTTTTGCCCGGAATATCCTGCGGACAGCGTCCTCATTGCAGGCATCGGCAGCGAGACCATAGACTGTTTCGGTCGGTATGCCGACGACCTCACCTTTTTTTATAAGTTCAGCGGCTCTTTCGAGCTGGCTGATACTGTCATCTAATAGTATAGTTTCCATATCATGCTTCCTGACTTGCGAGCTTTGCCGCCTGATCTGCGGTGGCAAGAGCATCGAATACTTCGTCAAGGTTGCCGTTGAGCATATCTTCGAGCCTGTAGATCGTAAGACCTATGCGGTGATCGGTAAGTCTTCCCTGCGGGAAGTTGTACGTCCTTATCCTTTCGGAGCGGTCGCCTGTGCCGACCTGCATACGTCTTTCGGAAGCTATCTTAGCATCCTGTTCCTGCTGCATGGCTTCATATATCCTTGAACGCAGTATCTTCATAGCTTTATCTTTATTTTTATGCTGACTTCTTTCGTCCTGGCATTCCACGACAACGTTAGTCGGCAGGTAAGTTATCCTGACAGCGGATTCGGTCTTGTTGATATGCTGACCGCCTGCACCGCTTGCCCGGAAATAGTCGATTTTAAGGTCGGTGGGATTTATCTCAAGTTCGACCTCATCAGCTTCGACGAGTACAGCGACAGTAACGGTCGAAGTGTGGATACGTCCCTGTGATTCAGTTTCGGGAACACGCTGTACACGGTGAACTCCGCTTTCGTATTTAAGGCGTGAATAAGCACCTTCGCCCTCGATAGAGAAGCTTATCTCCTTGAATCCGCCGAGCTCGGTAGGATTTGCACTGAGGACTTCCTGCTTCCAGCCTTTGGATTCTGCATACATAGTGTACATACGGTAAAGAGAATTAGCAAAGAGAGAAGCTTCCTCGCCGCCTGCACCGCCTCTTATCTCGATGATAACGTTCTTGTCATCATTGGGATCTTTCGGGAGGAGCAGTATCTTGAGCTGCTGAGTGCATTCTTCCATAAGTTCTCTTGATTCGTCGAACTGTTCCTGAGCCATTTCCCTGAAATCCTTGTCTATGCCGCTGCTTCCGAGGAGTTCTCTTGCCTCCGAGAACGATCCTTCCGCACGGCGGTACTCACGGTATTTTTCGATAATAGGTGTCATATTCTTGAAATCACGCATCAGTTGGGTATAGAGTTTATTATCGCTGATGACGTCGGGATCAGAAAGTCTGGCACTGATCTCCTCGTACTTCTGTTCCATGACCGCAAGTTTTTCAAACATAAAAGATCTCCTTAAAAATTATGTGACAAAATAGTATAACGGTCAGCTTTCGCTGCTGCGGCTCACTTTGCGGATACTCTTTTCTATTTTATTTCTGGGGACCATGAATTCATGAGAGCAGCCCTTGCATCGCAGCCTGAAATCCATACCGGCCCTGATGACGAGCATCTCATTTGAACCGCATGGGTGAACTTTTTTCATAGTGAGAGTGTCGCCCGGTCTTATATCCATAACAGCCGCCTCCGTATCATACAAAAATCGTACATTTCTCATTATACCTCAAAAACGCTCTCAAATCAATACGTTCATGGTATATTTTTTTCTTTTTGTGTAAAAATAATAAAATCCACAGTATAAACATATTGAAGTCAAACAAAATGAAAGGACAGTGGACGATATGGTCACAAGAGTCACAGCCGAATTTGAATCACCTGAACTTGCGGATATTGCTATCAGCCGTATACGGCAGAACGTGAAAGGCTTTTGTTCCGCAAGCACTTCCTACAGCCGTGAAGCGGTCATGGCAGAAAGACTCCGGCACGGGAATGTTTATACGATACTCCCGGCTGCGGTCACTTCGCATAACTATGTTACAGGAGTAATGGAGTATCCCGCTTCGGAGGATATAATTCCCGAACCGTACCGCCGCACCGGAACGGCAGTAACAGTTATATGCGAAGAATCAGCGGTCAAGAACATTAGATCA
>CADBQF010000144.1 GCA_902796705.1 Ruminococcus flavefaciens | reverse complement strand
TTGAAAGACGGTTATAATATATATTGTGGCAGTGAATGGACTGACTGTTTGCAGGCATTTCAGAGAGGGAGCGGCTGGTGAGAGCTTCTGTGTGTGCGGCAGGTGCTATCCGGGAGCTACTCCGGGAAACCGGAGCGTATTTCTGCGTTAAGGAGAACGAGGGAGGAGATGTTCCTCTGAATTTGGGTGGTACCACGAGAGCCTTCGTCCCATTGGCGGCAGGGCTTTTTTTGTTATCATGTAAATATGTGCTGTTAGTTTAGTGTCAGAACTACGATGCCGTGATCCCGTCTTGTCAAAGACGGTAACAGCATTTGCTGGATTTACGTCGGAGACACAGGTTAAATTCCTGTACAGCACACCATAAATGCGTCATTAGCTCAGTTGGTAGAGCAGGAAAAAATCTGTCTTGTACAAGACAGTAACAGCAGAGATCTTCGTTTCAAAGCGGCCGTGTCGCCGGTTCGATTCCGGCATGACGCACAAAACATTTATTATTAAGGAGTAAATTCATATGCAGTGGACAGGTCTTAATGATCTTCGTGAAAAGTATCTTTCATTCTTTGAGAGCAAGAACCATACACGTATGGCAAGTGCATCGCTCGTACCGCAGGGAGACAAGAGCCTCCTTCTCATCAATTCGGGTATGGCACCGCTCAAGAAATTCTTCCTCGGACAGGCAACTCCCCCCAACAAGAGAGTAACTACCTGCCAGAAGTGCATCCGTACTCCCGATATCGAGAGCGTAGGAAAAACAGCACGTCACGGTACATATTTCGAGATGCTCGGAAACTTCTCATTCGGTGACTACTTCAAGACAGAAGCTATCGAGTGGGCATGGGAATTCCTCACAAAAGTCCTTGAGATACCGGCTGACAGACTGTGGATCACAATATTCGAGAGCGACGACGAGGCTGAACAGATCTGGGAGAAACACATCGGCATTCCCCACGACAGGATAATCCGCCTCGGCAAGAAGGACAACTTCTGGGAGCATGGCTCAGGTCCGTGCGGCCCGTGTTCAGAGATACATTTCGACAGAGGCGAGCTGTACGGCCCGTTCGAGAACTTCGAGCAGGCAAGCGAGATCGACCGTGTCATCGAGATATGGAACCTCGTATTCAGCCAGTTCGACAGCGACGGCAACGGAAACTATGCCGAGATGAAGAACAAGAACATCGACACAGGTATGGGACTTGAAAGACTTGCCTGTGCTATGCAGGGCGTTGACAATATCTTCGAGGTAGATACTGTCCAGAACATCATGAAGCACATCTCACGCATCGCAGGCATCGAGTACAAGAAGGACGCAAAGAAGGACGTTTCGCTCCGTGTTATAACAGACCACATCAGAAGCACTACTTTCATGGTAGGCGACGGCATCATGCCTTCAAATGAGGGCAGAGGATACGTTCTCCGCCGTCTCCTCAGACGTGCAGCACGCCACGGAAGACTCCTCGGCATCACAAGACCTTTCCTCAATGAAGTATGCGATACAGTTATAAATGAAAATGCCGGTGCATATCCGGAACTCGTTGAAAAGCGTGAATACATCAAGAAGATAATCGGCGTTGAGGAGGAAGCTTTCGCAAAGACTGTTGACAAGGGCTCGGAACTCCTTTCACAGTTCATCGAAAAGCTCACAGCAGAGGGAAAGAACACTCTCTCCGGCGACGATGCTTTCAAGCTCTCCGATACATACGGCTTCCCGATAGACCTCACTGTTGAGATCTGCGAAGAAAAGGGCATCGGCGTTGACCGTGACCGCTTCACAGAGCTTGCAAAGGAGCAGCGTGCAAGAGCAAAGGCTGACCACCTTGCAAAGGCAGGTTCTTCATGGGCAGACAACAGCATCAGAGTTGACGCTCCCAAGACTGTTTTCACAGGCTATACCGATACAGAAGCAGCAGATGCTCAGATACTTGCCATATACAAGGACGGAGCTGAAGTGCAGACAGCCGTTGAGGGCGACGATGTTGTCATCGTTCTCGACAAGACTCCTTTCTATGCAGAGAGCGGCGGACAGACAGGCGATACAGGTATCATTTCCGGTGCGAGCAGCAGTGCGGCAGTTGAAGATACTATCAAGTCAGAGGGACATTTCCTCCACATCGCTTCCGTAACAGAGGGAACACTTTCAAAGGGCGACAAAGTCCTTGCAAAAATAGATACAGACAGAAGATGGACTATCATGCGTAACCACACAGCAGCTCATCTTCTCCAGAATGCTCTTCGTGAAGTCCTCGGAGATCACGTTCATCAGGCAGGTCAGCTCGTAAATGACAAAGCCTGTCGTTTCGACTTCAACCACTTCTCCGCTATGACCGATGAAGAGATAGCAAAGGTAGAAAATATCGTAAACGGATATATCCTCAGCAGCATTCCCGTAACTATGCAGGAAATGCCTATCGAGGAAGCAAAGAAGCTCGGAGCTATGGCTCTCTTCGGTGAGAAGTACGGCGATACAGTAAGAGTCGTTACAGCAGGCAAGTCTATCGAGTTCTGCGGCGGTACTCACGTATCGAATACTTCACAGCTCGGACTCTTCAAGATCGTATCAGAGAGTTCTGTAGCTGCCGGCGTAAGACGTATCGAAGCTGTAACAGGTACAGGCGTACTTGAACTCCTCAACGGATTCAAGGATACTATAATCAGATCGGCAAAGGCACTCAAGCTCGCAAATATCACAGAGCTTCCCGAAAAGTGCAGTGCCGTATTCGCAGAGTCCAGAGAAAAGGACAGACAGATCGAGAGCCTCAGCCAGCAGATAGCAAACGCTCAGGCTGCCGCTGTATTCGACAACGCTCAGGAGATCTCCGGAGTGAAGGTCGTTACCGCAAGACTCGACGGAACTGCTCCTGATGCCCTCAGAAAGCTCGGTGACAGCGTAAAGGACAAGGAAGAAGCAATGATCGCTCTCTTTGCCGCTGTGAACGGAGACAAGGGTACATTCTTCTGCGTATGCACAAAGGCTGCTCTCGCAAAGGGTGCAAATGCAGGCAAGCTCGTCCGTGAGACTGCTGCCGTTACAGGCGGCAAGGGCGGCGGAAAGCCCGACAGTGCTATGGCAGGTGCAGGAGATATCTCGAAGATAGACGATGCCCTCGCTGCTTTCGGCGGTATCGTGACAGAAATGGTTAAATAAGAACGGCATAAATTTTCTGTAAAGGAGTCATATACAATGGATTGCTTATTCTGCAAGATAATCGACGGCGATATCCCGAGCACCAAGGTATACGAGGACGAATACGTATACTGCTTCAAAGATATCGCACCTATCGCACCGGTACACTACCTCATAATCCCCAAGGTGCATATCACATCTGCTCTTGACATCACAGAGGAAAATTCCGCACTCGTCGGAAAGGTATTCGAGGCTGCTGCAAAGATCGCACAGTCCGAAGGCATCGCAAGCTACAGGATCATCAACAACTGCGGCGACGATGCAGGCCAGACAGTAAAACACCTCCACTTCCATATGCTTGCAGGCGTAAAAATGGGCTGGGGCCCTGAATCACTCGGCAAGGCCGAATAAGGAGGAAGTATGGCTGAGACTTATAAAATGACTATCGCAGGGCTGGAGCGTGAACTGCTCCGCTGCCCTATCAACGATAAAGTCGATATCGCTGC
>CADBQF010000143.1 GCA_902796705.1 Ruminococcus flavefaciens | reverse complement strand
TAACCGTTGTTCTGATTGTTGTAGCCGTTATTGTTGCTGTAACCGTTGTTCTGATTGTTGTAGCCGTTATTGTTGCTGTAACCGTTATTGTTGCTGTAACCGTTGTTCTGGTTATTATAGCCGTTATTGTTGTTATAACCATTGTTCGGGTAGTTGTTATTGTAACCGTTATTCTGGTTATTGTAACGGTTCGTGTTATTGTGATTGCTCTGCTCCATGAGCTGTTCAAGCACAAGGAAAGTGCCTATATTCTGCATATTCATCGAACCGAATCCGCCTGCGAGCGAACCGCTGTCGTAATATCCGCCTACATTCATCGGTACGCCAAGAGGATTGCTGCCAAAAGAGCCAAGGCCTCTTCCGCCTGCACCGCCCATTCCTCCGAAACCGTTGTTATAGATCATATAATCACCCCTTATGAATCATAACTTTATATTATTATACAACATTCCGAAAGAAATTTCAATAGATAAGGTGAGTATTAATAATATATTAATATGTTTCATGGTAAATACAAACTATAATATTGACAACATTCTTGACATATGGTATAATATCAGTGAACGATACAGCACTTTAAAAGGCCGCTGTGATAATGCGGTCTGTGATCCGGAGGTCAATATGAGGAAGATTAGAGTTAATACAAGCAGCCCGTATGACGTTCTTATCGAACGTGGAAGCATAAAGGACTGCGGAAAGTACATCGCTGAAGTGACAGGAAAATGCAAGGCAGCTATCATTACTGATGATACAGTTTCGGCTCTGTATGCTGATATAGTCCGTACTTCACTTGAAGCGAACGGTTTTGAGATATGTACTTTCGTCTTCCCTCACGGAGAACGCTCGAAAGACCTCTCGACTCTTGCGGAGATATTTGATTTTTTAGCTAAGAACAGCATCACAAGGAGCGATATCCTCGTGGCACTCGGAGGGGGAGTAGTAGGCGATATCACCGGATTTGCAGCAGCATCTTTCCTGCGTGGGATAAGATTCGTGCAGATACCCACAACGCTCCTTGCACAGATAGATTCATCTGTAGGCGGAAAAACTGCTGTTGATATCCCTGCCGGAAAGAATCTCGTCGGTGCTTTCAAGCAGCCTGAGATAGTAATCTGCGACAGCGATACGCTCACTACGCTTCCCGATGATGAACTTGCCTGCGGCATGGCAGAAGCTATAAAGTACGGCATGATACGTGACAGCCGCCTTTTTGATATCATTGCCGAACACGACCTCAAAAATATCAACGATGTTATGGACGAGCTTGTCTATACCTGCATCGATATCAAGCGTGATGTTGTAGAGCATGATGAATTCGATACAGGCGAGCGAATGATACTCAACTTCGGACATACTATAGGCCACGCTATCGAAGGCTGGCATAATTATACCGATTACACTCATGGAATGGGAGTCGCAGCCGGAATGTGCATCATTACTGATAAATTTGCACCGGAGCTTTCAGGCAGGCTGCGTAAATGCGTGGAAGCTTACGGTCTGCCGACAGGTACGGAAGCTCCTATGAGCGAACTCCTTCCGTTCTGCATGAACGATAAAAAACGCACCACTGGAAATATCAGCTATATCGTATGTCCGTCCGTCGGAAAGGCAGAGATCAGAAAGGTCGCCTTTGCTGAATTTTCACATCTTATGGAGGGCTGAGAAATGGATATACGCATTCTTCCCTCAAAACTAAGCGGAAAAGTCGATATACCGTCTTCCAAGAGCTGTGCTCACAGAGCGGTCATCTGTGCTGCACTTGCAGACGGAATCTCTGAACTCAGCGGCGTGAGCGGTTCAAAAGACATTACCGCAACAGCTTCTGCAATGGAGGCACTCGGTGCATCTGTCGCTGTGAGCGGCACGAACATGAAAGTTTCCGGTATAAAGGATATCCCGGCTGAAGCTTCGATAGACTGCGGCGAGAGCGGTTCTACGCTCAGATTTATCATTCCGGTTGCTGCCGCACTCGGCGTAAAGACTGAATTCATAGGACACGGAAGACTTCCGCAGCGTCCTGTAGATATATATATACGTGAACTCGGAAAACACGGTATAACTTTTGATTATCACAATACGATGCCTTTCACTATGTCAGGAAAACTTACGAGCGGAAGATTTGAAATAGAGGGAAGTGTTTCTTCACAGTTCATAACAGGTCTGATGTTCGCACTTCCGCTGCTTGAAGGCGATTCTGACATAATACTCACATCGCATCTGGAATCACGTCCGTATGTGGATATAACGATCGATATCCTTTCTTCATATGGCATAACTGTCAGTGAGACACCGGAAGGATTCCACATAAAGGGCGGTCAGAAGTATGTTCCGCATGATGAGCATATCGAGGGCGATTATTCACAGGCTGCATTTTTCTGCGTTGCCAATGCACTCGGGTCCCGGACAGAGATCTGCGGACTGCGTGAGGACAGCGTCCAGGGCGATAAAAAAATACTTGATATAATCGAAAAAACGTGCTATAATGGAAATATCGGACACTTCAGGGAAGACTGCTCCGATATACCCGATCTTGTACCGATACTTGCTGTCCTCGGAGCTTTCGGTGACGGCGAGTCGGTCATATACAACGCAGCAAGACTTCGCATAAAAGAGAGCGACCGCCTTGAAACAACGGCAGCATTGATAAATTCTATCGGTGGAGACGTTACTGTCACCGATGACGGACTTATCATCAGACCTGTCAGGGATATGAAAGGCGGTACAGTCAACAGCTTCGGAGATCACCGCATCGTTATGGCTGCTGCTGTCGCTGCTTCGGCAGTCAGCGGAGAGGTCATCATAAAGGGTGCAGAAGCTGCTGAAAAGTCGTATCCTGATTTCTTTAAAGACTACATTAATCTCGGAGGTAAGGCAAATGTCATCGATCTGGAATAACCGCATATCTATCTCGATCTTCGGAGAATCTCACGGCCCTGCGATAGGTGTGACGATAGATGATCTTCCTCCCGGAGAATACATCAACGCAGAGGAGATCGCCAGATTCATGGCAAGGCGTTTCCCAAGAAATGACGGGACAGACGGACGAAGGGAAAATATAGTGCCGCATATCATGTCCGGTATATACAACGACAGGACGACAGGCACTCCGCTCTGTGCCTTCCTCAGAAATACAGATCCCGAACCGCCTAAGGCTGACAATACCGACAGGCTCGTACGTCCCGGTCATGCTGACTATACAGGTGCAGTTCGCTACAAGGGCTTCAACGATGTACGTGACAGCGGCCATTTTTCTGAAAAGCTCACAGCACCTCTTTGCTTTGCAGGTGCAGTCGCCGCTCAGATCCTCGAAAGAAGAGGTATATATACAGGAGCTCATATAGCTTCCATACATAATATAAAGGACAATCCGTTCGACCATGTCAGACTTTGCAGGGATCATATACTGAGCGTCAGAATGAAAGATTTCCCGGTCATCAATGACCGCAAGGGCTGGCTCATGGCTGAAGATATCCGCAAAGCCGGTGCAGCCGGTGAATCGCTCGGAGGCATAATCGAATGTGCCGCTGTGAATGTCCCTGCCGGTATAGGTTCGCCTATATTCAACGGACTTGAGAACAATATCGCACAGCTCATATTCGGTATTCCGTATGTATCAGGCATAGAATTCGGTGCAGGCTTCGGTGCTGCAAAAATGGTCGGAAGCCAGAACAATGATCCTTTCTATGTGGACGAACATGGTCATGTACTTACTAAAACAAATAATCACGGCGGTATCCTCGGAGGCATATCTTCCGGTATGCCTGTAACGCTGAAAGTCGCTTTCAAGCCGAGTCCGGCTGTTGCAGGAACGCAGGAGGCTGTTGACCTTTACAGCATGAAAGATACCGAATACAAGGGAGCAAAATGCGATCCGTGTGCTGTTCCGAGATCAGTTCCGTGTGTAGAAGCTGCTGTGAATATCGCACTCCTTTCGCATATGCTCGATTATCCGAATTTTGTCTGAGGAGAATTACGATGCAGGACGAGAACATCATGAAAATGGCAGAATTTGCCGATACAGAGATAAAGGATATCCCGACACTGAATATCCTTCTGTGCTATCTGATGTATAAGATAGGCAAGCCTGTTGAGACAGAGCAGCTCTATGATATATCTATAGGCACTGGTATAATCAATTACTTTTTCTACCAGGATTCGATAGATTATCTTCTGAAAAACGGGCTTTTTTCTATAGAAAAAAATGATACCGGGACTGACTGCTATGTCATAACCCCGAAAGGACTCGCCTGTGCAAAGCAGCTCAAATCGTATGCACCAAAGTCGTACCGTGACAAGCTTGTCGTTGCGGCTCTGCGTTATCTTGCCAAGCTAAAGTATGAGCAGGAAGTCAAGATAAGCTACATCACCGCCGAAAAAGGTGTATATGTCTGCATAAAAGTCATCGACGTGAGCAGTGACCTCATGGATATGAAGCTGTTTGCTCCCGATATGACACAGGCAAAGCTGATCGGAAAACGTATAATGCTGAATCCGGCAGGCTTTTACGGCAAGGTCATGGAACTTGCTATAGGCAATGAGGAAGTCCCGCTCGATATGACAGACAATTAATTGCATATCATATCCGGAACTTTTCCTATGATGATATTCTCTGCGAGCAGGAACTCGAATCCTGTCTGCGTCTCAAAATCGTATAAAGGCACGGACGAACGTATATCGGCTTTTACTATAGCTGAGATACGGTGACAAGTCTGATTATTACCGGCGGAGGTGAAGCTGCTTTTTAGGCTCACCTCCGCTTTTCTTGCAGGGCAGATACGTATTTTTATCTCCGGGCCTTTTCCGGAGAGGATATACGAACCTGTCAGAGAGCCGACAGGGATCCTGACAGGTGCGGAAGTTTCCTTTTCGAGCCGTTCATTTATAAGTGCGGTGAGTTCAGCCTGACAGCGGTTAATATTCATCGGCAGAGTCTCCACAGAGAGCACCGCACCAGTCCCGTCGTACAACACAGCCGCAAAATCGCCGTAGGTGAACTGGTTTTTGTCGATATAGTCCGAAACGGCCTTTTCGATGATCCGGTCAGTGGCAAGTTCTGCATAGTGACAGGCCTGAACTTCGGCTACAGGACGTACAGCACGTTCGGTACGGACAGCGATCAATACCGTCAGTGCAGCAGCGGCGGCAATGATGACCGGCAGTCTCAGCTTGATCCTTCTCCGCCGGCGGAAATGATATCTGTGCTTCATTCAGTATATTTTCAGGAGGACTGCCGGAAATACCGCTCCGGAAAGTCCTCCTTCTGCGTCAGTCGCTCTCGTCGCAGGATGTTCTGCATTCACAGTCGGGAAGTGCAGCCGGAGTAAAGGCTTCTTCCGGGAATCTAAGCCTGCTGAACACCTCGCATGGAGAATCTGTATCGGTGCAGCAGTCCTTGTGCGGAATGCTGTATTCAAGAGAACGTACCATTGAAGTGATAGTTCTGCTGAGTTCGATGACTGAGAACAATCCGAGGGAAATGAGTATCTCACGCCTTGTGCTTCCGTCAGCGAGAACGGTCTCTTCTATCTCTGTGCCGAGAATAACGGGTTCAAGCACGGATATAGTTGCTTTAGGGAGAACATCGGAGGATAAATTCTCGTTATCGGGCTGTATCGGCTGTTCGTCCGTGCTGCTGAAAGTCCGGACGGTCGATTCGCTTCCGTAAAGGATACAGTTCTTTGAAGCTGTGGCAGTTCCGGTAAGTATCACTGGCTGTGTGCATGAACGTTCGTATGCAAGTATCTCGGCTGAGAAAGTGAAAGTCACATCGATAGAGTAGAACCCTCTGTTGAACGGAACAGGTTCGACGCTGACACAGGCATTGGTCACAGTCGCACTTCTGCTGCGGACGATAGTTGCATTTTCGGGAAGAGTGCCTATCTCCGGAGTAACGGTAAGACGTGTAAAGCAGTCTTTATCGCTGCAGCTATCGAAGATGCGGTCACATCTGACAGGTATGCTGTCGGGGCAGTTATCTGATAAACTGAATTCGTTCATAAGTACCTCCTTGGTGAAGATAAGGTTTGTTTACCTGTGAATAGTATATTCAGTTACGGTCTGTGATGTGTCAGCTTTTTTGAAGTTATGCGATAGTATATTATGAAAGCATATCCGGATAAAAGCTTTCCGGAGAGGAGGGATATTATGACCGATACAGAATACGGGAGATATTTGAAAGTCTCTCCTCGTACCGCCCATAAGAGATTGTTCGATGAATACTGTGACTACGTGTATGCTGTAGTATCTGCAAGGCTGCGTTTGTGCGGTTCAAAGGAAGATGCTGATGAGTGTGTCAGTGATATATTCTATGATCTGTATAAGGCTCTGGAGAAATGCAGCGATTCAGGCAGAGATCTGAAAGGACTTGTTATCACTATATCCAAAAGGCGGGCGGTCGATGCGTACAGGAGATTATCGTCCGCTTCCGGTATAGGGAGTTTTGAAGATATCTCCGGCGAATATATACCCGGAGAGGAAGATATCCCCTCCGGTATCGAGAAGAAAGAACGTGACCGCATTATCATCAGCCTGATAAAAGAACTCGGAGAACCTGATTCGCTCATACTCATTTGGCAGTATTATTACAGGCTGCCGGCAAAAGAGATCGCAAAGCGTTTGTCAATGAGTGAAAATTCCGTGAATCAGCGAAGCAGCCGTGCAAGAAAAAAGCTTAAACAGAGATTCATCGACGCAGGCATTGAAGGAGGCAGGTAATATGGATAAGAAAATGATAAAAAAAATATCGGCTCTTGATGCCGATGAAGTCTCACAGATATTTCCGCTCCTTGCTAAAGAAGAAAAGGAGGAAATTTTTGAGATGAGCGAAAGAAAATACAGCAGTCCGTCTGATAATGAGTATTCCTCTCATGTCAGCGGAGTAGAACCTTACAAAAAGAAAAAGTTCACTGTCTTTGCACGCATCGCCGCCTGTTTTGCTTTGTGTGCAGCACTTGCCGGGGGTGCAGTATATGCACTTCGTCCCGGCAGAGAACTTCCTCCGGCTGATATCGTCGAAAACAGTGAAAATGATATCCCGGAGACTGAACCGCCGTCAGAAACCGTGACCGATGCACCGGAAACACCGGAGACAGAAGATATGGTCGAACTCACAAAAGAAGATATACTTGAAAGAATGCTCAATACGCCAAGCTTTTTCGATAAAGTCAGCGTGAAGTATATCGTTTCGGATACCTGCGATTCGGCTTCGGACAGTTCTTTCCCGTGTATAATAACCGTTTATTCAGATCTAAACAGTGGAAAAGCATGGACGGGCAGAAGCCATATGACTGATACCTTTACCGAAGAACAGGCAGAAATGATATCCGGCGATCCGGAGGAATTCTTTATTAATGGAACAGATGCGGTTGAAGACGGAGAGAGGACTGTTTTCTACAGCGACGGAGAAAAAACATATCTGATAGACGGTGCTGCTGTTATCATGACATCTGATGCAAAGGGCGATTCCGGGTACAGATCAGCGGAAGACAGGCATTATATCGATGACGAAGGATATGACTGCTGGGTGTACAGAACCGCCCCGTTCAACACTTATTTTGCAGACGATTATCTTCTTCCGCAGGTGTATGCAATGGGATTCCTCATTGCACAGGATAAATGGGAGATATGCGGTGCTTATGACAACGGCAGGAAGAATATTCTCCTAAGGGGAGAAATGGACGGAGGATATGCGGAAAAGCTCCATACGTACAGTTTTATCATAAGTATCGATGCGGAAACAGGTGTCCTTACCGGTATGATCTGTTACGACGAGAACGGAAATATCTCCCGTTACATCTATACGAAAGACCTGAAATTTGACGGCGAGGCAGAAGATATACCGGAGATAGATATGAGTCAGTTCGTAGTCTATCAGCCGGAAGAGCAGGAAGATGCCCAGCCGGAAGAACGGGAAGACGATCCTATGGAAATACCTGTTTATTCATACGCTCCCGGCGAGTTATCGGATACAGAACAGAGCCTGCCCTGATAAGTGTCAAGCTCTGCAAGGCGTTTATCGATACCGCCGAGGACGGATATCTTATCAGCACTCCACATCGGAGCAAGAAGCTTTGATTTGTCACCGTCGCCCGTGATACGCTCGATAACAGTTTCAGGCGGAAGGACTTCGAGCTGACGTACAATTGCATCGATATATTCCTCTTTCGTGAGAAGAGGAACTTTACCGGCTCTCCACATCTGTTCGAGAGCCGTTCCTTTTATCACATGGAGCATCTGGAGTTTGACGGCATCAGGACGCATACGAGCGGCTTCCAAAGCAGTTGAAAGCATCATATCGGGAGTTTCACCGGGCAGACCGTTGATGATATGGAGACAAGTGCGGATATTTCTCGCTTTAAGCTTCTGATATCCGGCAAGAAATTCTTCGTGAGTGCAGCAGCGGTTTATCAGCCGGAGAGTATCGTCATGGGCGGTCTGCATACCGAGTTCGACAGTGAGTGCAGTTTTTTCAGATAATTCCGAGAGAAGCTCAAGAACTTCATCAGAAAGGCAGTCAGCTCTTGTGCCGATAGAGATACCGCATACTCCGTCAACAGTGAGTGCCTCTTCGTAGATCGCACGAAGCTTGTCAGCAGGAGCGTATGTATTGGTATTTGCCTGAAAATAGGCTATAAAGGGGACTCCCTCACCTGATTTTCTCTCGATGCGTTCTTTTTCCGCAAGCACCTGTTCACGGACAGAAAGAGACGGCGAAGTGAAATATCCGCTCCCTCCGTCACAGAAGATACAGCCGCCTTTCCCTTTAGTGCCGTCGATATTCGGACAGGTCATGCCGCAGTCTATAACGGCTTTGAAGATCTTCCTGCCGAATTTATGCCTCAGATAGTAGTTGAGCGTATGATATCGCTTATTGTCATCAGAAAATCTGAACGGACTTTTTACCATAATTATCACCTGATAAATATGGTATCATATATTTGTTATCGTGTCAAATAAAATATTGTAAAGAATTTATAATTTTCAGCAAAAAGTGGTCAGGATTCTATTGACTTTATATTCGTTTTGTAGTAAAATAAAATAGTACGTTATAAGAAAAGGAATAATTGTCTTGAAAAATAATATAGTATTGATAGGAATGCCCGGTGTCGGCAAAAGTACAGCCGGTGTTATCCTCGCAAAGATCCTCGGATATCAGTTCATCGATACCGACATCATTATCCAGCAGCAGGAGGGAAAGCTCCTGCGTGATATCATTTCTGAAAACGGTATAGACGGCTTTCTTGAGACCGAAGACCGCATAGTAAGCACGATATCAGCCAGACACAGCGTTATCGCAACCGGCGGAAGCGTCGTCTACGGCAGCAGGGCTATGGAACATCTCAGGGAAATAGGCGTTATCGTCTATCTCAGCCTCGATTACCGCAAACTCAGATACAGACTCGGAAATATCAGCAGCAGGGGAGTCGTGATACGTGAAGGTCAGACGCTCGCTCAGCTCTATAATGAACGATCTGCACTGTATGAAAAATACGCAGACATCACTATCGACGAAAACGGCTGCAATATCGAAAGAACAGTCGGAAAAATACTTGACTCGATCGGCCGTGATTTGTAGGAAATCACCAATTATCATGGCCTTAAAAAGGAAAGTTGCACAATTTTGCGTTTTACTGCAAAAAGTTCTTTGACAAATGCTGCGTTTTGTGGTATAATTAACTAAGATTATTGAATAATGATTTTTGCAATGTCCGGATGTACGGACATACGGATTTCGGAAAGGATTTGAAATGGCAGATTCAGCTAAGATCATTGCGGTAACTTCCGGAAAAGGAGGTACCGGCAAATCTACAGTTTGTGCAGGACTTGGATATACTCTTGCCAAGCAGGGACACAGAACTCTTATCATCGAGCTCGACTTCGGTCTGAGATGCCTTGATATCATGTTCGGCATGGAGGACAAGATAAAGTATGACCTCGGAGATGTTCTCGCCGGCAAGAAGCAGCCTCTCGATGCTGTTACACAGGTGAGTATGGCAAGTAATCTGAGCCTTTTGTGTGCCCCTAAGACACTCACATCAGTGACCGCTGAGCAGATCTACGATATTTGCAGATCGATAAAGAAGTATTATGAGTACATAATCATCGATACCGGTGCAGGTATCAATTCTCATGTATTCGATATCGTTGAGCAGGCTAATCTGATACTCGTTATCTCTACGCCCGATCAGGTCTGCATACGAGATGCTTCTCTTATGTCCGACGAGTTCTATAACAGAGGAAACAAGAGCCAGCGTCTTATCATCAATAAGGTCAGCAAGAAGGTCATCGGAAACGCTCTCGTTGAGAACCTTGACGAGATCATCGACAAGGTCGGCGTTCAGCTTATCGGTGTTATCCCTGATGATTTCAAGATGACTGTGGCTACCGGCAAAGGTGATCCTATCCCGACCGAATCTGATGCACTCAAAGCTTTCGATGCTATATCAAAGCGTCTCGGCGGAGAATTCGTACCGCTCACAGTAAAGGGTGCATGATGATCTATATAAAAAAATTCCGCATTGCGGGGAAAGGACAGTTAAATGAAGATCGCACTTATTGCACATGATGCAAAAAAGGAACTTATGGTCCAGTTCTGCAGTGCATACTGCGGAATATTATCGAAACATTCACTTATCGCAACTAACACAACAGGAAAACAGGTCAGTGAAGCAACCGGACTTCCGATCAAGAGGTATCTCAGCGGACAGGGCGGTGCAGAACAGATACTTGCTCTGCTTTCATGTAATGAGGTTGATGTGCTTCTGTTCTTCAGAGATCCTATCAATCCGAAGTCCTCTGATGTCCATGGAATGAATCTCCTCAGGCTCTGCGATGTGCATAATGTTCCGGTCGCTACCAATATAGCTACTGCCGAGGCTCTTATACTCGCTCTCGAAAGAGGCGACCTCGACTGGCGTGAAGTTGGTACTCCAGGTATCTGAATGATAATTGTCCCTGTTAAGGGACAATTTTCATGTTAGCATGATTTGGTGATTTCTGTCAGTATTGATATAACTTTGGAATGTTTTATATACATACTGACTTGCTATTTATTAAAGGAAAGGCTGATTACTATGGCTATGAATATAAAACGCCCGAACGGTACGGAAGATGTTCTCCCGAAGGACGTTCACAAGTGGCACACAGTCGAGAAGATCGCCCGTGAGACTGCCATAAGCTTCGGTTTCTCGGAGATCCGCATACCGACTTTTGAGAATACCGACCTCTTTCTGCGTTCTGTAGGCGAGACTACAGATGTCGTTCAGAAGGAAATGTATACCGTTATGGCAAAGGAGACGAAATTTACTCTCCGTCCGGAGGGAACTGCCGGTACTATCCGTGCTATGCTCCAGAACGGCCTTCTCAATGAGGCTCTGCCGCAGAGAGTGTTCTATATCCTCTCATGTTTCAGACATGAGCGTCCGCAGGCCGGAAGACTTCGTGAATTCCACCAGTTCGGATTAGAAATGGCAGGAAGTGCGTCTCCGGCGGCTGATGCGGAAGTTATTTCGCTTGCGAAAACTATCCTCGACCGCCTCGGACTCAGAAATATCGAACTCCATATCAATTCCATAGGCTGCCCCGTCTGCCGTGCCAAATATCACGATGCTCTCAGGAGCTATTTTGATGCACGCAAGGACGAACTCTGCGATACCTGCCGTGAAAGACTTGTCAAGAACCCGATGAGGATACTCGACTGCAAAAGTCCGATATGCAGGGAGATCGGAAAAGATGCTCCTGTGATCCTCGATTATCTCTGCGAGGAGTGCAGCGATCACTTTGATAAGCTCAAAAAATACCTTACAAAACTCGGTATCGACTACAGCGTTGATCCTAAGATAGTAAGAGGCCTTGATTATTATACAAAGACGGTATTTGAATTCGTCACGACGGAGATCGGAGCTCAGGGTACGGTCTGCGGCGGCGGACGCTATGACGGACTTATCGAACAGCTCGGCGGCCAGCATACGCCGGCACTCGGATTCGGTATGGGCATAGAGAGGCTTCTTCTCGTTATGGACAAGCAGGGCTGTGACTATCTGCCTGTAAAGAAGTGTGATATCTACTTCGCAACAATGGGCGATGCCGCACTCGAAAAGGCTATGGAGCTTTCAGACCAGCTTCGTGAATATGGATTCTATGCGGAGTTCGACCTTATGGGCAGAGGGCTCAAGGCTCAGATGAAGTATGCCAACAAGATAGGTGCTTTGTTCTCGGCTGTCATCGGTGACAATGAACTTGATTCAGGCAAGATAAAGATCAAGAATATGGCTGAGGGCAAGGATATCGAGATAGCACTCGATAAGGATTTCACCAATAATTTTGAGAGCCTGTATTTTACTACAGTTATGAACGGACTTGAAGATGAAAAGATCTTACAGTCCGGCAATGTGATTAAGGAGAATGATAACAATGGCTGATACAATGAAAGGTCTTAAACGTACACACTACTGCGGAGATGTCACAGAGATAGGCAAAGAAGTAGTTGTAGGCGGTTTTGTAGACAGGATAAGAAACAAGGGCGGCGTGATATTCATCGTCCTCCGTGACCGTACAGGCGTAGTTCAGCTTCTTTTCAATGATGAAACTGATCCTGCACTTTTTGAGAAAGCTGCTTCCTGCCGTGGAGAATATGTCCTTATGGCAAAGGGCATGGTTCGTGAGCGTGAGAGCAAGAACGACAAGCTCAAGACAGGTCATGTCGAGATCTTTGTAGACGATCTCAGAATACTTGCAAAGGCACAGACTCCGCCTTTTGAGATAGTCAGCGAATCTAACGTAAACGAGGAACTCAGGCTGAAATACCGCTACCTCGACCTTAGACGTGAACCGCTCCAGCAGAATATCATCAAGCGTCACCAGATCGCCAAGGTAACGAGAGATTATTTCTATGAGAACGGATTCCTTGAAATAGAGACTCCTATGATGATGAAGTCAACTCCGGAGGGGGCAAGAGATTATCTTATCCCGTCAAGAGTTCATCAGGGCAAATTCTATGCACTTCCGCAGTCGCCGCAGATCTACAAGCAGCTCCTCATGATATCTGGCTATGACAGATACATACAGCTTGCAAGATGCTTCCGTGACGAAGACCTTCGTGCTGACCGTCAGCCGGAGTTCACTCAGATCGACCTTGAGATGTCATTTGTAGATGCAGAAGATATCCAGTCATGCGTTGAAGGCTTCGTTCAGCGTGTATTCAAGGAAGTTATGAACGTGGATGTCCCGCTCCCGCTTCCGAGACTTACATTTGCTGATGCAATGAACAGATACGGTTCGGATAAGCCTGATACACGTTTTGGATTTGAGATACAGGATATCACTGATACAGTAAAGGATATTGATTTCGTTGTATTCAAGGACGCTGCTGCAAACGGCGGTACTATACGTGCAATAAATGTCAAAGCCGGTGCTGCAACATATACACGCAAGGAGATAGACAAGCTCGTTGACCACGCAAAAGGTATCGGTGCTAAGGGACTTGCTTATATCCGCTGGGCTGACGAGCCGAACTGCTCTTTCAAGAAGTTCCTCGGAGAGGGTGACCTCGAAAAGATATGCAGTGCTGTAGGTGCAGAGCAGGGAGACCTTGTTCTCATCTGTGCAGACAGGACAAAGACAGTTCTTTCAACGCTCGGAGCTATCCGTCTTATCTGCGGCAAGAGACTTGGCGTTATCCCGGACGATCAGTACAATTTCCTCTGGATAACAGAGATGCCGTTCTTCGAGTTCGACGAAGACAACAATACATGGGTAGCAGCACATCACCCGTTCACGATGCCTATGGAAGAGTGCCTTGAATATCTTGACACCGATCCGGCTAACGTTCGTGCAAAGGCATGGGATCTCGTTCTCAACGGAACAGAGCTTTCGAGCGGTTCGATGCGTATAACTGATTTCGAGCTTCAGCAGAGAATGTTTGAAGCACTCGGCATGAGCGATGAGGAGATACAGGCTAAGTTCGGATTCCTCGTTGATGCCTACAGATACGGAGCTCCTCCGCACGGCGGAATGGGAATAGGTCTTGACCGTCTTGCTATGATAATGTGCAAGGCAGACAGCCTCCGTGATGTAACAGCATTCCCGAAGGTGCAGAATGCAAGCGAACTTATGTCAGAGTGTCCGTCAGCAGTAGATGATGAGAGCCTTTCAGTTCTTGGCATCAAGGTCGATATTCCGGAGAAGGAATGATCTGTATATTATATTTATCTATATGTCAAAAAAAGACTTGACAAATCATTTGATATGTAGTATAATATTATAGTAAATTGAATAGAATGTTCAAGGGGGAGCTGTCTGGAGGGATGGCTCTCTTTTTGCTTGCCTTTAGGGAATAATGAACAACAGTCATTTTTTAGGGGAGTTCTATTGACAATTTACATGAAATGGTGTATAATGAAGAATGATAAATGACCAACGGTCATTTGAGGAGGTGACTATATGGCTTCTGATGCTGTGAATAAAGTTCTTGCCGCTGAGTCGGAATCCGGGAGAGTTCTCTCGGAAGCACGCAGACAAAGCGAGGATATCATAAGAGGTGCTGAACGTGATGCGGCTCTCGCAGTCCAGAAAAAGATCAGCGAGGCTTCCGCTGAGGGAAGCAGGCTCAAAGCTATCCTCAACAGCAGGATCAATACCTATGAGGAAGAACATGACGTTGTATGCAATGAGGAACTTGACAGGATAAGACAGACTGCCCGTGAAAATACGGAAAAAGCCGCTGATGCCGTCATTGCAAAGTTCTTCTGACATTCATAACGTGATAAGGAGTGTGATGTAAGATATGGCGAAGCTCCCAATGAAAAAAATGGAACTCATCGCTATGCTGACTGACAGTAAAAAAATAGTCGAACTGCTCCAGCGAAGAGGAGTGGTCGAACTTTGCGAAAACAACAGTGATGAACTCGAAAATGCCAGCGTATCATCAGTCGTAGGCTCGTTCGATAAATTCAGGAACACCGCTTCGGCTGCTGTCGATATCCTTGACAGATTCGTTCCGGAAAAAGTCCCGATAACTGCGATGTTCAGCGGAAAGACCGAAGTTGCCACTGATGATTTCGGAGAAAGAGCGATGCACCTTGAAAAAATAATGAACTGTGCGACGGAGTTGATCCGGTGCAGTAAGAAGATATCCGATGCTGCCGATGAGGTCGCCCGGATCGATGTCAGACACGATATCCTTAAACAATGGGCAGAATTCGATCTTCCGCTGAATTTCAAGGGGACAGCGACAACTTCTGCATTTATCGGCTCTCTGCCGTATATGACAGATGCGGACGGTCTGAAAGAACTTCTCCCGGAAGGATGCTATGCTGAGATAGTGTCTGCTTCAAAGGAACAGACGGATCTGTTCGTCCTTTGCTCAAAAGAGAGCGAACAGGAGACAGAAAATGTACTGCGAAAGGCATCGTTTCTGCCGCTTCAGGAGAAAGAAGCAAAAACTCCGCAGCAGCTCATCAATGAATGTATCGAAGAAAAAAAAGACCTTCTCAAACAGTCGGAAAACGCTGAGAGAAGGATAAAAGAGCTTGCATCAGCAAGGCGTGAGCTGCGTTTTGCGATAGATTATCTGCAAATGCGTAAAGATAAGTACGAAGCACTCAATTCTCTGGGATTCACTGAGAATACATTCGTGCTTACAGGCTATATCCCTGAAAAATATGTAGAAAAGCTCAGAAACGAGCTTGAGAAGAAATTCACAGTATACCTTGATTTCACCGATCCCGGCGAAGATGAAGATGTACCTGTGCTTCTTGAAAACAGCCGGTTTTCCGCTCCGGTCGAGGGCATAACAAAAATGTACGCCATGCCGTCGAAAAAAGATGTCGATCCGACTCCGGTGATGTCATTTTTCTATTATCTCTTCTTTGGCATGATGCTCTCTGATGCCGGATACGGTATCGTAATGGTCATAGGAACGAGCATAGCACTCAAAAAGCTGAAACTCGAAGAATCCATGAAAAAGACGCTCATAATGTTCCGGAACTGCGGAATATCCACGATCTTCTGGGGAGCGTTGTTCGGAAGCTGGTTCGGAGATATTATACAAGTCGTAGCGAAGGATTATTTCGGAAAAAATATAGACAGTGTGGCATTATGGTTCGAGCCGCTCGATGATCCGATAAAAATGCTCCTCTTCTCGTTCGGACTGGGAATAATCCACCTGTTCCTCGGCGTGGCGGTATCTTTCAAGATGACGTGGGACGAGGGCAAAAAGCTCGACGCTGTTCTTGATACCGTGCCGGTGTATATGACGATACTCGGAGTTGCACCGCTCGCAGCAGGTATCCTTACAGACGTGCCTTCGATCCTCAAAACTATCGGTACTTACGTGCTGATCGCAGGAGTTGCACTTATAATCCTGACATCAGGCAGATCTTCAAAGTCTGTTTTCGGCAAATTCTTCGGCGGACTGTATGCACTTTACAATACAGCTACTGGATATCTCAGCGATATACTTTCATATTCAAGACTTCTCGCACTCGGACTTGCAACAGGAAGCATAGCTGGAGTTATCAACCTCATCGGTGCGATGCCTCAGAATATGATAGTCAAGACTATCGTTCTCATAGTCGTGTTCATAGTAGGACATACAGCAAATATGGCAATTAATCTTCTCGGTGCGTATGTTCATACTGACAGATTGCAGTTCGTTGAACTGTTTTCAAAATTCTACACAGGCGGCGGACGTGAATTCTCACCGCTCACAGTAAATACAAAGTATATAAGATTCAAGGAGGAAAATATCAATGAATAACTTAGGAATAGTTCTCGCAGTAGCAGGTGCTGTATTAGCAGCACTTTTAGCAGGTATCGGTTCGGCAAAGGGAGTAGGCCTCGTAGGTGAAGCAGCAGCAGGTGTCGTATCTGTTGATCCTTCAAAGTTCAGCAAGGTGCTTATCCTCGAACTTCTTCCGGGTACACAGGGACTTTACGGCCTTCTTACAGCTATCCTTCTCCTCAGCCGTGTCGGAATAATCGGCGGAACAGCAGCAGAACTCACAGCAGCACAGGGCTGGATGTTCTTTGCAGCATCGCTTCCTATGGCTATCGTCGGTCTTATCTCAGGCATCGTTCAGGGAAGAACGGCTGCTGCCGGTGTAGGCATCACAGCCAAGAAGCCCGACCACAACGGAAAGGGTATCATCATGGCTGCAATGGTAGAGACTTATGCTATCCTTGCACTTCTCATCTCGATACTCCTTATCTATAATATAGCTATATAAGACTGGAGGTGCAGATATGCCCGGACTTGACGATATACTGAACAATATCCGGTCACAGCAGAAGCTGACAGAGGAAAATATACTCAACGCTGCACGCAGCAAGGCTTACAGGATCCTTGCAGAAGGCAACCAGAAAGCTGAAGAGGCTTTCAAGGAACATACCGCAAAAGTTCAGGAAAGATACGAACAGGGCTTTGTCAACGCCTGCAATTCCATAGATGCAGCAAACAGGAGAAAGCTCCTTGCCTGCCGTGTAGAGTGTATAGATCAGGTCATAGACAGAGTTCTTGAAAAGCTCTGCTCGCTTCCGGATAAAGATTATTTCGATGCACTTCTCAGGCTTGCGGAAAAGAATATCCGCAGCGGAAACGGCGTTATGATGCTCGGTAAAAAAGACCTTGAAAGAGTTCCGGCTGATCTTGCTGAAAAGCTCTCACAGGCTGCTGAAAAAAAAGGCGGCACGCTCGTCCTTTCAGATGAACCGGCAGATATAAACAGCGGCTTCATGCTCCGATACGGTCTTATCACAGAGAATTGCAGCTTTGAAGCTATCATTGAAGCTGAAAAAGAAAGCATAAGAGATACCATAGCTAATGAATTATTCGGGCAGGTGAAGAAATGAGCAGAACAGATCATGCTTCGGCAGTTGCCGCTGTAAAGGCTATGGAGAACAGCCTTCTCACTCACAGCGATACCGAACAGCTCATAGCCGCAAAGACTGACTCAGAGTTCAGATCGGTGCTTTCTGCAAAAAATGCGGACGGTCAGGATCTTGAAGCTGTCTGGGAGATGCTCCGAAGCTATGCACCGGATAACAGGGAGATGCAGATACTCCTTTACAGGAACGATTTCCATGATCTTAAAGCCGTTCTCAAGGCTCTTATCTCAAATCGTGATCCTTCGGTGTACTTTATAAAGCCTTCAAATGTAGAGCTTGAACAGCTCAGCACTGCTTTCAGGGAGAAGTCAGCCGAAGGACTTCCGCAGCATCTCAAAAAAACAGCAGAAGAAGCGTATGAACTCCTCACAAGAACTATGGACGGTCAGCTCTCAGATACGCTTATAGATACGGCTGCACTCAGCCAGATGCAGGAGGACGCAGCAAGGTTCGGCGGACAGTTCATTCAGAGGTACGCTCAGCTAACAGCAGCCTGTGCTGACATAAAAACAGCATACAGATGCTGCCTTATGAAGAAACCGGGACAGTTCCTCCAGGCTGCTATATGCGGAAGCAGGGGACTTCCAAAGGAAGATATCATAGATGCAGTCCTCGGCGGACAGGAAAGCTTTTTCTCATACCTCGAAACGACGGACTATGCGGAACTTGCATCGCTTCTGAAAAAGTCGGCGGCAGCATTTGAGAAACGCTGTGACGATCTTCTGATCGAACTTGCCGACGAAGCACGTTTGCAGACTTTCGGCATCGAACCGCTCGAAGCTTATTATATAGCTAAAGAGGCGGAGATAAAGAATATCCGCATCATAAAAGTGTGCAGAGAATGCGGCTCTGACAAAGAGATCATCACGGAAAGGATGAGAAAGCTGTATGTATAAAGCAGCCGTTATAGGAGATACAGCAAGTGTCTCCGGATTTGCAGCACTCGGTCTCTCAGTTTTCCGTGAGACTGAGCCTGAAATAATATTAAAACTCATACCAAAGCTCGCAGCCAGCGATTTTGCCGTTATATATATAACCGAACCGGCTGCTGCACTTGTGAGCGATACGATAAATAAATACAGGGGCAGCCGTCTGCCGTCGATAGTCCTTATCCCTGCGATAAGCGGCAATACGGGCGACGGAATGAAAGCTCTCCACGAAACAGTGGAAAAAGCTGTCGGCTCCGATATACTGAAACAGAATTGAGGCGATATATCCCAATGAGCAGCATAGGAACAGTAGTAAAGATCTCCGGCCCTCTTGTCGTTGCAGAGGGCATGAGAGATGCAAATATGTTTGACGTTGTGCGTGTAAGCGAAAAGCGTCTTATCGGTGAGATAATCGAGATGCACGGCGACCGTGCTTCCATTCAGGTCTATGAAGAGACTGCCGGACTCGGTACAGGCGAAAAAGTTGAATCTACAGGCGAACCGATGAGCGTTGAGCTTGGCCCCGGACTCATCAAAAGTATATACGACGGAATCCAGCGTCCGCTTGACGATATAAGAAAAGTCTGCGGAAACAACCTTGCAAGAGGTGTGGAAGTTCCCTCACTTAAAAGAGATATCCTCTGGAAGTTCGTCCCGAAGGTAAAAGAGGGCGACAAGGTGACTGCCGGAGATATCATAGGAACCGTTCCGGAGACAGATATCGTTGAACACAGGATAATGGTGCCTTACGGTGTCAGCGGAACAGTAAAGAAGATATCGGAAGGCGAATTCCACGTTGACGATACAGTCTGCATAATAGATACCGGCAGCGGCGAGCGTGAACTCTCACTCATGCAGAAATGGCCTGTCCGCCGTGGCAGACCTTATAAGAAGAAGCTCTCACCTAATATGCCGCTTGTAACAGGTCAGAGAGTCGTAGACTGCCTTTTCCCGATAGCAAAGGGCGGCGTAGCGGCAATCCCCGGACCATTCGGAAGCGGTAAGAC
>CADBQF010000142.1 GCA_902796705.1 Ruminococcus flavefaciens | reverse complement strand
GCGTCCCGTCAGGGGAAATTTTACGCTGAAAGTTTTAGGAAAGGAGTTTGAGGAAGAACCCTTTTTCAAAAGGGTTTTCCTCAATAATAGGTATCTGCTTCCGTATAGGAAATGACCTTGGACTCCGCCTTTTACATATCGTTTCTGTTTTCGAGGGCTTTATAGAGCGTTACCTCGTCGGCGTATTCGAGTATACCGCCGACCGGGAGGCCGAATGCAAGTCTTGAGACTTTGATTCCCATTGGTTTCAGCAGGCCGGCTATATACATAGCTGTAGCATCTCCCTCGACCGTTGGGTTCGTAGCCATAATGACTTCTTCCACGCCGCCTGCTGATATCCTTGCAAGAAGCTCACGGATACGCAGCTTGTCCGGAGTTATGCCGTCCATAGGAGACAAGAGGCCGTGGAGGACGTGGTATACTCCCCCGTATTCTCTTGTTCTCTCGAAAGCCGTCACGTCCTTTGGTGTTTCGACGACGCATATGATGCTTTTGTCTCTCTCGTCATCGGAGCATATCGGGCATATCTCCCTCTCGGTGAGGTTCTGACAGCATTTGCAGCAGCGGACATTTTTCTTAGCATCTATAAGAGCCTGAGCGAACGACTCTACCGAATCATCGTCCATAGACATCACATGATAGGCGAGCCTCTGGGCTGTCTTCATGCCTATGCCCGGCAGCGAAGCGAACTTCTCTGCAAGTATGACGAGCGGAAGAGCGTTATGATCTGCCATTATTATCAGAAGAGGCCGGGAAGTGAAACTCCGCCGGTGATCTTGCTCATCTCTGCCTCTGTAGTAGCCTCAACATTATTTACAGCCTCATTTACAGCACTGATGATGAGATCCTGGAGCATCTCGACATCTTCCGGATCAACAGCTTCCTTCTTGATGTTAAGGGACTTGATGTTCTTCTTGCCGTTGATAACGACCTCAACTGCACCGCCGCCGGCAGTAGCAGAGAATTCTCTTGCCTCGATATCTTCCTGAAGTTCAGTGATCTGATCCTGCATCTTCTGGGCCTGTTTTATCATAGAGTTCATGTTCTGAGCACCGCCGCCCATATTCTTAGGGATTCTTGCTTTCATATCATTTTCTCCTTTAGTGAATTGAGTTGTCATACCATATCGGTAGTGTTATTATCAACAGCCGTTTCTATACCGCTGTTAATGGCTTTTTTGATGAGCTGTTCCGCCATTGACTTCTGTTCTTCGGGGCTTGTGGCACAGCGGACTCTCATGAGATATCTCTGACCGAGGACGCTGTTTATAGTCTTATTGAGCGAAAGGGCGTTTTCCCTGTTCTTCTCGCCTTTGAACAGGTCGATGAAGAAGCGGTTCACAGCCGTAATGAATATCACATTTCCTGCTGTTTCGGCAGAAGAGCCGTCTAATGCACCTGCCACAGCGGGATTGACTTTTTTGAATTCTTCAAGTATCTCGTCCCAGCGTGTACACGGGACTTTATCTCCGGGGCGGAGATTTTTCAGGTCAACAGTCGGTGCAGGAGCATCTTCCTGAGCCGGGCCGTTGGCGGTAAGGACTTCACGCTGTCTCTGCTGGGGAGACTGCTGGGATCTCGGCATATTGGCGAGCCTGTCCTCCAGTTTCCTGATCTTTTCATACAGTTCGGAATTATCGGCAGGTGCGGAAGCCGGAGCTTCTTTCACATCACTGCATATCCTGATGAGAGCCATTTCAAACTCGACACGTCTGTTCATGACCTTTGCCATTTTCTCACGGCACTGCTGAAAAGTATCGAGCTGAGCCATGACCAGACCGAGCGGCATTTTTTCTGCCAGTCCTCTGAGAGCGGTCATTTCGTCGGGCATCGCAGCTATGAGTCCCTCTGCTGTTTCAGGTGATACGATAAGCAGCATGATATTCCTTAGCTGAGAAATAAGCTCCTCGCAGAGCCTTGAAAGGTCTTTTGACATATCATGCAGTCTGCCCGTTACGGCCAGAGCCTTTGCAGCGTCTTTTTCGCAGAGAGCGTCGAGCATCTCGAAGAGATATTCTCTTCCGGCGATACCGGCAGTATCGGATACAGTCTGAACAGTGACTTCCTCCGCACAGGCGGAACACTGGTCGAGCAGCGACACAGCATCACGCATACCGCCGTCAGCGAGCTTTGCGATGAGAGCCGCAGCATCGTGAGTGAGCGGTATATCCTCCTGAGAGGCGATATATTCCAGCCTTGAAGCGATATCCTCGGAGCGTATCCTGCGGAAATCGTACCGCTGGCATCTTGAAGCTATAGTAGCCGGAACTTTGTGTATCTCGGTCGTAGCGAGAATGAACTTCACGTATTCCGGGGGTTCTTCCATGATTTTAAGAAGTGCATTGAACGCACTCACAGAGAGCATATGCACCTCGTCGATGATATATATCTTGTATCTTCCACGCTCCGGCATATATACAGCACCGTCACGCAGGTCACGAATATCATTGACGCTGTTGTTAGAAGCGGCATCTATCTCGATTATATCGGTCAATGCACCGCTGTCGGCATCACGGCATATCTCGCATTCAAGGCAGGGATTGCCGTTATCCATGTGGAGGCAGTTGACAGCCTTGGCGAGTATCCTTGCACAGGTCGTCTTTCCCGTACCTCTCGAACCGGTGAAAAGATAGGCATGAGCGGTCTTTCCGCTGACTATCTGGTTTTTGAGCGTATCGGTTATATGCTGCTGAGAGATGACATCGTCGAACGTCATCGGTCTCCATTTTCTGTACAGGGCTTTGTACATTACTTGTCTCCTCCCGTACTTACTGAGGGGAATTTCGTTTCAAGCATGACAGCAGCCTGTATCTCCTTGTAATAGCGTGTATAGCTGACGGAATCCTCTATGTGGTTGAGCAGGGCTGAACGATAGAGTTCCTCGCCCTCCTTGAAATTGCGGAGGAGTACATTTGCTATAGCAGCACCGCCGAGAGCGGCTGCGTAGTTCTCACGCAGGTCGATAGCTTCCTGGAACCATTTGAGTGCATTTTTTCCGTCGTTGAGTTTAAGGTACATATTGCCTATCTCCGTGCGGATAAGTTCCTTGCACTCGTTATCGGAGCCGAGGAGTTCCTTGTATATATCCATAGCTCTTTCAGTCCTGCCGTTTTCAGCGAGGCAGCGTGCTGTGAAGAGCGGCATTATCGGGATAGAGAAACCTGCGTCGCTTGCTTTCTCGTAGCACATTACAGCATTCGGGTAAGCACCGAGGATATGGTAGCATCTTCCCCTGTAGAAGGCAAGCACGCCTTTTTCGCTCTCCGAGAGGTCTTCAGCCGAAGCTTCGAGGTCAGTGAATATCTCCAGAGCCATGCGGAAGTCAGCCTCGTGCATGGATTTTACGCCTTTCCTGAAAGCACGGGAGCTTTTGCTCATGCCTGTGAAATTTTTTCCTATGATATCCGGATCATACTTATGCAGAGGTCTTCTCTTTATAAACGAGAGGAAAACGCCGCACACGACGACCGATGTTATCTGGAACGCCAGAAAAGCCGCTGCAGCCGCAGTAAAAGTCAGTCTCCTTGACTCATGGCTTATTATAAGAGCCGCAGACAGAACGTAGAACCACAGACCGCCGAGGAAAGTTCCGTACAGCAGAGCGTCAGAAAAATCTCTTACAAGTCTGAGCCAGAATGAAATTATCTTTTTCATGCTCACGTCTCCTTGATCTGGTATAAAAGCGAAGTATAACAAGAATTCCGGAACATAGATGTGCAGGCTTGCTGCGGCACACAAAACGATCCGCTTAATGCTGCTCGGTCTCCCGCCTGACATGGTTCACGGGGCTTCGTTGCACAGGGCCCGCACATCTATATTTCGGAATTTTCATTGAAAGTCCTGATTGAGCAGACATACGCTCT
>CADBQF010000141.1 GCA_902796705.1 Ruminococcus flavefaciens | reverse complement strand
GACGGCGTTCCTCCGGAAAATCTCATTCTTCTGCATTATAATGAGAACGATGCCTTTTATGATACGATAGAATCGCACCTTGATGCCGAAAAGCACAAGGTGAGTGCGAACATCACCGAACCCGGCGTTTATCTTCTCGCTGATGCGTATGAATGGTATGCCGCATGGGGACAGGACGTTTCAAAATATTCCCACGATACTGTCTTCCGCTGCGACGAATTCGGATTCAGCATCACTGTCCCGAAAGAGATACAGATCAGGCACGTTTCAGATTATCTCAAAGATGATGAGGAGGGAAAATGCCAGACTCTCCTTGAATGCGAACAGAACGACGTTATCCAGATCGGCATAGAATATCTTGAACGCCCCGGATATGCCGGTGTAAAAGACTTCGCTTCATCTATACATGATATCCTGCTGCAAAACGCAGGTTCATCTGAACTGCGTGAGATACCGGCTGCCGGAGGTGAAGCAGGTCAGTGCATAATATCGGATTTCAGCGAAGAAGGTGTTGATAATGCCTACAGCATCAACTGCTTCTTCCCTGTCAATGATACATCGTATATCAATATATGGTTCGGCTGCACCGATGAGGAATACATACAAAAGGCTCTCGATTCGCTCGCTACGTTCACATGGGATAATGGAAGTCCTCAGCCTGTAACCGGAAATACCGGAACTGACACGGAAAAAGAACCGCCTGTTCCCGCTCTGACGGCTGATGATGTATCTTTCAGCTATCTCCCGGAGGGCGTTGTTCTCACCAAAGATGAATTTGCATGGCAGGATACAGACGGCTCTTTCACAGGATATCTCTATACCGGCGACTGCACGGCTTTCAAAGCCGATGCCGAGAAATTCGACGTTTCGCTCAGAACAGGACAGCTCGATCCGAAAACGGAATCAGATGCCTTGATGAAATTATGTATGAGCGGTACGCCGGGCGTTAATTTCTGCACGACCGGACAAAAGACTCTCAGCAACGGCTGTGAGGGTGAATTGTTCTTAGTTTGCTATGACGGTGAAACAAAGGACGACGAACCTACCTACATACAGTACGGCTGGTTCACCACTCCAGATCCCTCTCAGAGACTCGATGTGGCGATAGTTTTCCATTCGCAGGAAGATATGTATGAACTCCAGAAGATCGTTGAATCTATCGACGTGAAATGATCCGGACGGAAGTTTTTTGCTGCGTGCCTTGCTATTTTTCAAAAACTATGTTATAATATATGAGCCACAGCAGGAGGTGATGTTTTGGCTGGAACTAAAAGAAAAAAAGGAAAGAGCCTTGTCTCGTTCCCGTCAGACTACTGCGTCATCGATATCGAAACGACCGGCCTTGAACCGGAAAGCTGCGAGATAATTGAGATCGCTGCCGTAAGATACCGTGATTTCAAAAAGGAAGATGTCTTCACGACGCTCATAAAGCCTTCCCGGAAGATAAACTCATTCATCACAAGTCTTACCGGCATCACCAATGATATGGTAAAGGACGCTCCCGGTATCAGTGAGGCGATACAGCGGTTCAGTGAATTCGCAGGCGATGATATCCTCATGGGGTACAATGTCAATTTCGACCTGAATTTCCTGTATGATGCTCTGCTGAAATGCCACGGGAAACACCTCGGCAATGATTATGTCGATGTGGTACGCTTTGCAAGAGCTGCACTTCCTCAGCTTCCTGACAGGAAGCAGACTTCCGTTGCGGCTTACTATGATATTTCCGTAAAGGGAGCTCACCGTGCAGAAAAAGACTGCGAGATCTGCAACGGCTGCTATCTGCATCTTATAAAGGAGGAAAGCGTTATCGCTTTCGCTCAGTCAAAAGCAAAAAATAAGCAAAAGGAGTCCTGATGATATGAAGATACTTCTCGCTCTCCTTTTGGGATACGCTATAGGAAACATAAACCCTGCCGTTATCCTCTCAAAGCTCAAAGGCTTCGATATACGTGACAAAGGCACAGGAAATGCCGGTGCTTCAAATGTCACCATGATAATGGGCAAAAAAGCCGGTGCTGCAACTGCCGTCTTCGATATACTCAAAGCTACGGCTGCCGTCATCATTGCGGAGAGATTATTATTTCCCGGAACTTATGATGCCGGTCTGGCAGCAGGCATAGGCTGTGTGCTTGGCCATATCTTCCCGGCTCTGATGAAGTTCAGGGGCGGAAAAGGCCTTGCGAGCCTCGGCGGTATGATACTCGGACTGTCTCCGCTGTATTTCGCTGCAATGCTCGCTGCTGCACTGATACTCGTGATCGTGTTCGATTACATATCGCTCATAGCTCCTGTCGGCTCTGTCATTTTCACGCTGATATACGCTTTCAGCACGGGAGATGCCGCCGGAACTGCCGCACTTGCCGTTTTATCGGTGATAGTCGCTTTCAAGCACACAAAAAACTTTATCCGCATACACAACGATACAGAGAAGCACGTCAGCTCCCTCTGGAAAAAATAACAGGCTATCCCCCGTTTTCGGGGGATTTTTGCCGCTGAAAGGTGAATGACAAATGCCCCGTGACTCTAAAGACCTCAGTGAAGGCCCTCTGCTGAAAAATATAATCCTCTACACTATACCGATAATCCTGACAGGTATATTGCAGCTCCTCTTCAATGCTGCTGACCTTGTGGTCGTCGGACGATTCTCCGGAAGCGACTGTGTTGCTGCCGTCGGTGCGACAGGTGCTTTGATAAATCTGCTCGTCAATCTGTTCATCGGACTTTCCGTCGGTGCAGGCGTTACCGTCGCTCACGGTATAGGTTCGGGCAGGATCGACGATGTTGAAAAGACCGTCCATACAGCGATACCGACTGCTATTGTGAGCGGTATCTTCCTGACTGTCGTGGGGATATGCGGTGCGAGGACTTTCCTTGAACTCATGGGGACTGACAAGGACGTTATCGATCTTTCGGTATCTTATATGAAGATATACTTCTGCGGCATCACATCGAGTATGCTCTACAACTTCGGTTCGACAATACTGCGTGCCGCCGGAGATACGAAAAGTCTGCTGTACTATCTGACGGCTGCCGGTGTGATAAACGTCATACTCAACCTGATATTCGTCTGCCTTTTCCATATGAACGTCGCCGGAGTCGCACTTGCTACGGCGATATCACAGACTGTCTCGGCTCTGCTCATTCTGAGGACTCTCATGAAGCGTGACGATGCGTGCCGCCTTGAACTGAAAAAGCTCGGATTCAGCAGACGGCATCTTGTAAAGATACTGCGTATAGGCTTCCCTGCCGGTGTTCAGGGTTCGCTCTTCTCCATATCGAATGTGATGATACAGTCTTCCATAAACTCCTTCGGAAAGATCGCCATGACGGGAAATGCCGCTGCCGGAAACATCGAGGGATTCGTCTATACGACAATGAATTCCTTCCACCAGACAGCTCTCAACTTCACAGGTCAGAATTACGGTGCGGGAAAATACGACCGCATCAAAAAGATCATGTTCATCTGCCTTACACTCGTATTCACAGTCGGACTCACCACAGGAAGCCTTGTGCGTCTGTTCGGAAAGCCGCTGCTCTCTATCTATATAACAGACAACCCGGAAGCTATAAAGTACGGACTTCTCAGAATGACCTGCATCTGTCTGCCGTACTTCCTGTGCGGACTCATGGACGTGACGACCGGTCTTATCCGTGGACTGGAATGCTCGCTCGCTCCGATGATAATAACTGTGGTCGGCGTGTGCGGAATGAGGATACTATGGATATACACGGTGTTCAGGATACCGGCTTATCACACGCTCAAAAGCCTGTATCTGTCCTATGCGATATCGTGGTCGCTGACATTCGCCGCTGAACTCATCACATTCTTCATCGTTTACTCAAAGATAAAAAAACGCACGCCGAAACTGAATAACGTTTCGTGAACATGAAAAGATGTCCGCCGGGCATCTTTTTTTGTGTCCCTGCGGAGGATATCTGCATATCATATACCGGAGGTGAACGTTATGGACTTCATCATTGCCGCTGCTGCGGTACTTCTCATTCTCGGTGCTGCCGCCGGGATAGCATTCATTCTCAGGATACCGGGAGTTTCGGACGATATACCGCCTTTTGCCGCCGTAGTTCCGGTCTGGGAGAACGACAGGAAGCTCCCGGAAAGACTCGCCACGCTTTCGGAAAAGCTCGCTTTCGGTGACTGCTGCACCGGATATATCCTCCTCCTCGACTTCGGTGCAGGCGAGGAAGAACTGGCTATATGCCGGAGTTTCTGTGCCGAATTCACTCAGGCTGTGATCGTCCCGGAACATGATCTTCAAAAAATATTGTCAAAAACATTTGCATTTCATCAGAAAACATAGTATAATATATGATGTATAATTATGTTCAGGAGGTTTACCATGGAGCAGAAGATCCTGCATATTGAAGGAACTGTCGAAAATGTGCTTTTCAAAAACGAAGAGAACGGCTACTGCGTCCTCGACCTTGATGCCGGCGGAGAGCTTATCACCGTTGTAGGTGAACTCGGTGACATCGAGAGCGGAGAAGGACTTATCCTTGAAGGCGGCTATGTCAGCCATAAAAAATTCGGTACTCAGTTCAGGGCAGTCTACTGCGAGAGAAAACTTCCGGACACTGTTGTGAATATCGAGAAATACCTCGCCTCCGGTGCTGTAAAAGGCATCGGCCCGGCTCTTGCAAAGAGGATTGTAAATACTTTCGGTATCACGACGCTCGATATAATGGAGAACGCACCGTACAGGCTCAGCGAGATAAAAGGCATATCCCCCAAAAAGTGTGAGGAGATAGCCGCCGAGACAAAGAAGCTCTTCTCGCTGAGGCTGATAATGTCGTTCCTCTCACAGTTCGGCATAAAGTCACAGTATGCCATGAGAGCTTACCGTACTTACGGGGCTGATGCGATAGAACTTCTCAAGCTCAATCCGTACCTGCTGTGCGGCGATGCGATAGGACTTGATTTCAAAAAAGCCGATTCCGTCGCCCATGACCTGCATATCGAGAGCAATTCCGATGTGCGTATCATCGCCGGCATACAGCATATTCTCAGAGCAAATGCCGGTATAGGTCATTCCTGCATACCGCTCGAAACGCTCGCTGAAAAGGCAAAAAAGGCTCTCGAAGTCACCGAGCAGGATTTCTACAGGGCCTACAACGCCGGACTTGATGATGACAATATTTTTGAATACATAAAAAATGAGCGTGAATACGTCTACCTTCCGGAATATTTCTATGCCGAATCCTTTATCGCTGACAGGATAAAGATCCTGCGTGACTTCACTTCTCCGGAAGATTTCAACTATGACACTCTTATCGACATAGAGGAAGAAGAACACAATATCAAGTACGAAAAACTCCAGCGGCAGGCAATAACGACGGCTGTTTCCCGTGGACTCATGATACTCACGGGAGGCCCCGGTACAGGTAAGACGACTACCCTGAACGCTATCATCTCGATACTCGAAAAGCGTGGCCTGAACGTTCTGCTCGCTGCTCCTACGGGCAGAGCCGCCAAGAGAATGTCCGACCTCACAGGCTATGAGGCGAAGACCATACACCGCCTGCTCGAAATGGAATACGATACCGGAGACAGACTCCGCTTCACCCACAACGAGAACAATCCCCTTGAATGCGATGTCCTTGTCATAGACGAGATGTCAATGGTGGACGTGCTGCTGTTCGAGGCTCTGCTGCGTGCTGTAAGGCTCGGCTGCAAGCTCATAATGGTGGGCGACTCCGATCAGCTCCCGTCCGTCGGTGCAGGCGACCTGCTCCGTGACCTCATAAGCAGCGGCATCGTTCCGGTAACGGAGCTGAAAGAAGTCTTCCGTCAGGCTCAGAAGAGCTGCATCGTCACGAACGCCCACAGGATAGTTTCCGGCGAGATGCCTGATCTTTCACGCAAAGACAGCGATTTCTTCTTCATGAAGCGTGAGGACTACGCTCAGGCGATGAAGCTCATCGTCGATCTCGCAAAGACTCGTCTGCCGAAAGCCTATAACTACTCCCCTACCGATGATATACAGATAATCGCTCCGTCAAGGATAGGTTCTCTCGGTACGATAGAACTCAACAAAGTCCTCCAGCGTGAGATAAATCCGCCTTCGCCGTCAAAACCGGAATGCAAGAGCTATATCTATACTTTCCGGCTCGGTGACAAGGTGATGCAGACAAAGAACAATTACGATATCATCTGGAAAAAGAACGACGAGAGCGGCACGGGTATATTCAACGGAGATATCGGAAAGATAATAAAGATCGACAATGTCTCCTCCTCCGCTGTGATAGAATTCGACGGCAGAACTGCGGTATATCCGTTCGATACGCTCTCACAGATAGAGCTTGCATATGCCGTAACAGTACATAAGAGCCAGGGCTGCGAATTTGAAGCCGTGATAATGCCCGTCCTCGGAAGCTTTGAAAAGCTCTGCTACAGAAATCTGCTCTATACCGCCGTCACAAGAGCAAAAAAACTCCTCATACTCATCGGTACTGAGGATATCATACAGAAAATGGTCGGCAACGTCAGAAAGAACAGACGCTATAGCTGTCTGGCTCATATGCTGACGAACGGTCAGAAAGAGAAAGATCCGTTTGCCGCTCTGCCGGAAACAGAACAACTATAAAGGAAAGGATACTTACAAATGGCTAATACAGATATAGGCATCGATCTCGGTACTTCAAATATCGTCATGACTATGGGAAACAAGGGCGTTGTACTGAGCGAACCTTCCGTTATCGCTTACAATACAAGGACTGAACGTGTTCTTGCTGTCGGACGTGCCGCCTATGAGATGATAGGCAGGAACCCGGATTATATCTGCGTTGCACGTCCTGTCAGCGAAGGCGTGATCTCCGACTCCGATCTCGCTCACAGCATGATACGTGAGTTCATACTCAAAGTCACAGGTCATCAGCTCCTCAAACCGAGGATAATCATATGCGTCCCCTCGTTCATAACTGATATCGAGAGCCGTGCTGTCGTTGAAGCTGCAAAGAGCGGCGGTTCACGTCAGGTGTATCTCATTCAGGAACCCGTCGCTGCTATGATCGGTGCAGGCGTGAACATCGCAAAAGCGAAAGGTCATATGATCGTCGATATCGGCGGAGGCACTACCGATGTCGCTATCGTCTCGATGAACGGTGTCGTTACCTGCCATACGATAAAGACTGCCGGAAATTCTATCGACAGATCGATAATAAAATATATCCAGAACAAGTACAAGCTCCTCATAGGTGAGAGAACTGCCGAGAGAGTCAAGATAGAACTCTGCAACCTCTACGATCCGAGCGACGAGAGAAATATGATCGTCAAGGGAAGAAGCCTCCTCAAAGGCCTGCCGTCGCAGATAATCTTCAGCGAGACTGAACTCTTCAAGGCTATAGAGGACGATACTTTCGCTATAATGGAAGCTGTAAGGAAAGTCCTCGAAGATGCCCCGCCGGAACTCGTCGGTGATATCTACGACAACGGACTGCTCCTCACAGGCGGAGGTGCTTTGCTCGGCGGTCTGCCGCAGCTCATAAAGCGTACTCTCGGAATAAACTGCAATATAGCCAAGGATTCGATAAACTGCGTTGCCAAGGGTACGGGCATGGCTTTCGGAAAGATGACCACTCTCCTTGACGGCTTCGAGGAAGCAGCAGTTTATAAATACAAATGATAAGGAGGCTGTATGAAAGAGCTTACCCGTGATATCATAGAAAAAAGATATCGTAAAGATGTAAGACGCACACAGTTGTACAACAAGTATATATCTGTGATGGCAAAGTCGCTCGTTCCTGTTTTCATCGTGGAGATGCTGCTGAGCATGATGCTGTCCGGTCACAGCTTTCTCAGAGGACTGATGTTCATTCTGTTATTCTTTGCAGCCGATATATTCATCGTGCTTGTCGCTCCTGTCCTGACGGAGACTTCACGGCTGATGATACAGATGTTCCGCATTGCAGGAAGCCCTGTGAGGGCTTTCAGGATAATGCACAGTACGAAAGAACTCAAACAGCTATACACGATGTTCAACAGCGACCTCGGCTCGGATAATCTCTTATCAGAGATAGATGCTCATTTTGGTGAGAACACGCCGGAAGACGCAGCTTCCGTCCTGCTTACCATGAAGCTCGATGTATTCATATCCAGGAACGATCATGCAGGTTTCAGGGAAACTGACACGGCTCTGAGCAGGATAAAACGCAGCAAATGCGATGAGCTCACTTCATCTCTCACTTCATGTGTTTTCAACGATGATGCGGAAGGATTCATAAAACGATACGAAGCAGGCGGAAAGATCCTCGAAAAACTCAACACCGGCCCTTTCAGCCGTATGCTCGCAAGAGCCTCACTGCAATACGATTATTACCGTTTCAAAGGAGATTATTCCAAGGCACTCGAAAACGCACAGCTCTGGAAAGAATACTACGAAAAGATGCACGCCGCTCCCACGCTCGATCCGAAAGGCAGAAAGCCGGAGACTAACCGTGAGATATACCACTGTGCGATGAATCTGCTCGATATGGCTTATATCCACCGTATCACCGGCAGCGGCAGCATCGCAGACCAGCTCATAGCTGAGGCAGAGGAGCGTATCTCTGCCGTGACGTGTGCTTTGCCGGAATACTTCAATGTTATGAAAGCCAGGGCTTCTGGCGGAGGAGATACGATATGAAGATGAGACTTATGGCTGTATTCTGTGCAGCCGCCGTATGTTCAACGCTCGTTTCATGCGGAAAAAAAGGCAATACCGAACTCGTGATGCCCGATCTTTACAACGTTGACTACATGAAAGCCGTTGACGAATTCGACTTTCTCAGAATAAACATCGAGAGCAAGACATACAGTACGGACGTTAAAAAAGGCAGGATAATCCAGCAGGACATCGAAGCCGGCACCGATGTCACCGACGGTCAGAAAGTCCTCGTCGTTGTCAGCCTCGGTGCGGAGGGCAGCACCGGCGACGGCAAGACCTACACCGTCCCCGACCTCACCGGAATGGATTACGACGACGCTGTCGCCCACTACGGCGATACGTTCAATATCGAGATAGACAGCACTGCTTTCAGCGGCGGTGAGATAAACATGATACTCTCACAGTCGCCTGCTCCGGGTTCGGAGATATCTTCGGGCGATACGCTTAAAGTAAAAGTCAGCCGTGATGCGAAAGAAGTCGAGATGCCCGATCTCAAGGGCATGACCAAAGAACTCGCTATGGAACAGCTCAAACAGAAAGGCCTCGAAGCCGAAGTAAAAGTATCTTCCAACAACAGCATCAAAAAAGGCTGCGTCATAAGCACCGAACCCAAAGCCGGAACTTCTCTCACCGAGGGCGATACCGTCACCCTTATGGTGAGTATGGGCAGAGGCGACGGCGTTGTCGTCGTCGAGGACTATACCGGTCTTCCCCTTGAAGATGCTATGATAATGGCACAGTACGCCGGTCTGAAAACACGCTCGCAGACAAGGGATTCTACCCAAAAGGAAGGCACTGTCGTTGACCAGAGCATAAAACCCGGCGAGGAAGCTGATGAGGGTTCGCAGATAATCCT
>CADBQF010000140.1 GCA_902796705.1 Ruminococcus flavefaciens | reverse complement strand
TATCCGAATCTTCTTGCACTTCTCCTGCTTATGAAAAAAGTGAATAAACCCCGTCCGGGCGGCAATACTCATACCATAAAATGATATAAACAGGAGGATAATTATGGCTTATACCGGAGAAAACGGAACTTTTACCTTTCGTGACGGATACTGTGAATCCCTGCCCGGAAAAGATATCACCTCGTCAGATGCGGCTCTCCTTGGAAGGACTGTCGGTCAGCTTTTCAGGAGATTCTCTGCCGGGTGTCAGGATTTCCGTCACACACATATACTGTATTCGCTCTGTTCGGGTATCGCAGAATGCGGAAAAGATGTATATCTGTGCGAAAATACCGATCTGCCGTCACTTCGCTTTAGCTGCGGAGGACTTGGTGCTGACTGCTGTATCTTCGTGAGCGGAGATGACTGTGTGAGGATATCTTTATTCGGTGCAGAGGGATTCCCCGTGCCGGACAGGACTCTGAAAAAGATAATGGAACTCTCCCCTGCCGGAAAAGCTGATATATGCGGCAGGATAATGGCGGTAACATCGTTCAGCAATATCTACATGAGCAATATCTCCGACAGCACCGGAGCAGGGAGAAAGCGGCTTCCTGCCGGGGTAAGCTGCGGAAACAGAGCCGTCCGTGAACTGTGGTGTCATTTCTTTACAGGCGATGATGATAATTTTATTTTCCAGATATCCGATAACGGTCAGAGGATAAATGCCTATTCTGTCGAATACGGTTTTCTCTCATACGAAAGGCTTACTCTCGCCTATGTCCACAAGCTCGTATCCAAGGGCGAAACTGTATGGCTCCCGGAAGACCTTCATTACGGTGCTGACACGCTCGAAAGGATCGGGCAGAATATCCGCAGATTCTCTCCGGAAAACAGCATTCCAAAAGAAGCTGTCAGACAAAGATTCCTGACCGATCCGCTTTTCATGTGCGTCGATCTGCTCTCTCACAGCAGCGATATGAACACAGCACTCAGGGAGATACCTGTCCTCGCAGCCGTCCGACGTGATATACCTGTTGACGATATCGATAATATCCCATGCGGCAGAACGATATTTGACGATTCCGGCAGAGTCATCATCAGACGAAGCGGCAAAAACAGGATATCCCTTACCGCACAGGCATTCTCTCAGGAGACAGCCGCAGAACTCTGTTCCTTCTGGACAGGCAGACTCACCGGACATGAAGCTCCATTGTCTGACCGGTAAATGTATAAGTTTTATCTTTAATTATTAAACTGACTATTGATTTTTTCAACCATTAGTAGTATAATTATATCTAAGAAATGCGGCTCAAGGCAAATTTTTTTAGATTTGCCGTATATACATTAATATACACGAAAAGTGGTGGGATACTATGAAAAAACGCAAAAGGATCGCAGTCATCGCAGCAGATATCTACAACGAATACGTCAACAGGATATTGAACGGTATTTCTGAACAGGCTAAGCAGCTTGACTACGATGTCATGGTTTTTCTCATGGCTTTCGACAGCGACAGCTCCCCTGCTATACAAAAAGGAGAAGAAAATATATTAACTCTCATAAACGATAGATCAGCCGATGCTATTATCCTCATGGCAGGCAATATCTCCGGTCAGAATCTCATAGAGCATATACTGAACAGGCTTTCTGCATATGATATACCTATCGTTTCGATCGATTACGATTTTGGTTTTTGCAGCAGCATTTATGCTACAGATGCAGATCTTGTCGAGCAGGTCACCGACCACTTCATAGATCACCATAATTGCAGGGATCTCCTCTGCCTGACCGGGCCTTATCAGAATGTCCCTGCTATGACAAGAGCAGAAGGTTTCAGAAGATCTCTCGAAAAACACGGCATCGCATATGATGAGAATAATATCATCTACGGCGATTTCTGGAAAAGTGCCGCTATAGAACTCGCTGACGAGATACTCAGCGGCAAGCGTAAAAAACCGGACGGCATCGTGTGTGCCAATGATGTCATGGGCGTTACGCTTTGCAGTTCGCTTATACGTGGAGGAATAAAAGTTCCGGACGATATCATCATCTCCGGATATGACGGCTCTGATGACGCTATCCAGAATATTCCCTCGCTCACGACGATATTCCCGGAGAATACTGCTCTCGGAAATCAGGCTGTCCTGAAGATACACAAGCTGTTTACCGGCGAAGATGCTCCGCCGTGTTCCGGGCCGGAAGGTCATATTATCTTCGCTCAGTCATGCGGCTGCAGCGACAGTATCCACTACCTCGTCAGACGGCGTGAGAAAATGAACAACAACGTCCAGCGGTACGAACATTTCTACAACCGCAGCGGTATGCTCGAAGGCCTTATGGAACCTGATACTCTCGATGAACTCCTCCACAAGATCGGCTGGTACACGTATATCATCAACGGTCTTGAAAGCTATATGCTCTGTCTCTGTACGAACTGGGACAACATCGAATCCGAAGACGGGAACGGCTTCCTCAGATACGGCTATACTCCCGTCATGGAACACCGCCTTACTATCGAGAAAAACGGTCTCAGCACAAAGTATACGGAATTTCCGGCAGATGATATAATACCTCCGGAAACAGATAAGTATTCGGACGAGCCACAGATGTATTTCATCATTCCGGTGCATCACCTCGAACGATGCTTCGGTTATTCCATTTTCCGTTTCAATTCACCGGAAAGAACTATCAGTATGCTTTTCGCTGTGTGGAACAGAGATATCAGCATCGCCCTGGAATTTCTGCGTGTAAAAACTAAGCTCATAAGTATAAATCAGAGGATCTCTCTAAGCTCTGTCCGTGATGCTCTCACCGGAATCTACAACAGAAAAGGCTTCAAGAAATATTCAGAAATAATATTTGACAAAGCTGTTGCCGAGAAGAAAAAACTCTTCCTGCTCTTTGCCGACCTCGATCTTTTAAAATCAATCAATGACAATTACGGCCATATCGAGGGCGATAATGCCATAAGCATCGTTGCGAACGCTCTGAATACTGCCTGCCCGAACAACGAGATATGTGCAAGGATAGGCGGCGACGAATTTGCAATAATAGGTTCAGGCGATTACTCCGACAGCGAGATCGAAGAGATAGTCAGCTATATCCGTGACTACTTTATAAGATACAACCGCTCTTCACAAAAAGCCTACGAGATAGGTGCGAGCATCGGCTGGATCTGCGAGATACCTGTCCCCGGAAAGGAGCTTTCAGATTATCTCAACTACGCCGATAAACTAATGTACGCCGATAAACTCTCCCGCCGCAAACTCCGTGAAAAACACTAAGACTTCTATCCATACAACAATGTGCGTCTTATTGAGGAAAACCCTTTTGAAAAAGGGTTCTTCCTCAAACTCCTTTCCTAAAACTTTCAGCGTCATTTTTTCCAGACATGGACACCACCGAAGTCTTGCCGTCTGTTGTAAATTATCATTGGTGTCCATGTCTGGAAAAAATCATGTTAAAAGTCTTTGGAAAGGGGTGTGGGGGAGAACCTTTCCTCAGAAAGGTTTCCCCCACTAAGATATACATTGCTGTATGGATACAATTTTAGTGCTTACTGTTTTTTCCTGTTATATCTTTTCTTCTTAGTGTTATAATACTATCACGGCATCAATAATTTCACTTAAAGGAGAATTACAATGAGTAATAGTAATAACAGCGGCGGAAGCAACAAGGGCGTAATGACTCAGAAGGGCAGAGAGGCTCTCGAAAGATTCAAGATGGAATCTGCCAACGAACTCGGCATCGATCTCAAGGACGGTTACAACGGTGACCTCACTTCAAGAGAAGCCGGTTCTATCGGCGGAAGCATGGTCAAGAAGATGATCGACTCCTACAAGATGCAGTAAATCATCATAAACAGAAACGGCTGCCGGATCTTTTTCCGGCAGCCGCTATTTTTATTTGCTCTTTCTTCTGATAAGCACAGCAACGATATCAGGGCCGATATTTGCTGAAACGACAGCTCCTATCGGATTGTACATCTCTGCCTTTCTGCCTGTACGCTTGATGAGTTCCTTTTCGACTTCTTTTGCGAGAGTAGTATCACGGCCGTGAACCATGATATAAGGAGTCTGGGGAGTCATACGCTTTTCAACGCAGTCACAGAGCTTCTGGACGATATTCTTCTCGCCTCTTATCTTCTCAACAGTATTTGTCGTATTATCGGCAAATTCGATTATCGGTTTCAGTCCGAGGAGTTCTCCGGCGAAAGCTGCTGCTGCGGAGATACGGCCGGATTTCTTTGCATATTTGAGATTATACGGAACTGCATACATAGCACATACGCTGAACCATTCTTCGAGGTAGCTCACGATATCCTCAGCCGATGCACCCTTGCGTATCTTCTTTACAGCTTCCATTATCGGATAGCCGTAGAAAATGGTATAACTTCTGGAGTCGATATTGTATATCCTCATCTTCTCAGATGCTTCGGGGTTATTTTCAAAGAAATCGGTCTTTCCTATTATAGAGTTATTGAAAGTACCTGAACCCTGACTGTTTATGGATACGCTTATAATATCGGTATATCCCTGATCGTAGAGTTCTTTGTAAGTCTCCTCGAACGTCACAGGCGAGATCTGTGAATGTTTCGGTATCTCATCTGTATGTGCCATGAGTTCGTATACTTCCTGTGTGGATTTATCGAATATCTCACGGAAAGTGATATCACCCACTGTAAGCGTGAACGGGAGGACTTTTATCCCAAGTTCCTCTATGACTTCTTTTGAAAGGTCACAGCATGAATCTGTGACGATCATTATCTTCTGCATCTGATTAACTCCTTTACCAGTTATATTTAGTGAGTTTTCCCTCTCTCGAAAGATCCGGATAATCCCACTGACGAAGGACTTCGTATACAGCTATCGCTGCTGAATTTGAAAGATTGAGGCTGCGAAGTTCGTTCCTCATCGGTATCCTGACGCACTGTCCGGGATTCTTATAGAGAAGTTCCTCCGGAAGTCCCCTGTCCTCCCGTCCGAAAACGAGGAAGCAGTTATCGGGGTATTCAACATCGCTGTGAACTGTTCTGCCCTTTGTTGTAAAATAATAGAACCTGCCGTCAGGATATTTTTCAAAAAGCTCGTCTATGCTGTCATAATATGTTATATCGAGCTTGTCCCAATAATCAAGCCCTGCACGTTTGAGGTGCTTGTCCGACACTTCAAATCCGAGCGGACGCACAAGGTGCAGCTTTGCTCCCGTGACTGCACAGGTACGGGAAATGTTCCCTGTATTCTGCGGTATCTGCGGTTCGACGAGCACAATGTTAAGTTCAGACATTTTATCTCCTAATGAATAATCGCTGCCATGCAGCAGAAAATATAAATGCGGTCATACACCGCACCCGACCGCAGCATTGCGGTCTGAAAGAATGGAGTGGACGTTATATGGATATTAAAACTATCGCAAAAAGTGCTGCTGACGGTGCTGCCGTCGGTATGGCTTATTACGCTGTATCCACGGCAAGTCCCGTCAAGAAGATGAGCATAAAGAAAAGTGCTGGCAGAACACTGAAAGCTGCCGGTACTCTCCTCGATGACCTTAAATCGGTCATAATGTAAATTCGCCCGAATTCTTCCTGTATTCAAGATAGCTCTCAAGGATTATGACAGCCGCCACTGCATCGACTACAGCCTTGCGTTTCTTGCCTCTTGTGTTAGTGACATTGAGGTAATTATGAGCCATGACGGTGGTGCATCTCTCGTCCCAGAGCTTTACGGTGCAGCCTGTGAGTTTTGCCACTTCATCAGCGAAGAGCTGACATTTTTCGGCACGCTCACCGACTGTGCCGTTCATATTTTTAGGATAGCCGACAACGATCTGCTGTGCGTGCTGTTCTTTAGCTATCTCCGCAGTCTTTTCGATACATTTCTGCATATCTTTTTCGTTGATGACGCAGACAGGCGAAGCGAGCATCTCGCTCTCTCCGCAAACAGCGATGCCTGTCCTTGAGTCACCGAAATCTACTGACATTATTATCATATCATCACCACGGCTGGACTGTGCCGACGATTTCCTTTACAGAGGCGATGCCCTTGCTGTCGAGGAATTCGTTCATCTCATCTATTATCTTAACAGGAGCAAAAGGATCTGTAAAGATCGCAGCTCCGACCTGAACGGCACTTGCTCCAGCCATCATGAGTTCTATCGCATCTCTGCCGGAAGAAACTCCGCCCATGCCTATTACAGGTATATTGACAGCATTTGCCACCTGCCATACCATGCGTACAGCTATCGGGAAAACAGCCGGGCCGCTCATTCCGCCTACATTGTTGTGAAGAATCGGACGGCGTGTGTTTATGTCTATCCTCATTCCGAGGAGAGTATTTATGAGTGAAACCGCATCTGCTCCGGCAGCTTCCACCGACTTTGCGATATCGGTGATGCTCGTAACGTTCGGAGAGAGCTTCACTATGAGCGGCTTCTTTGTAGCGGCTCTTACTTTGCGTGTGACTTCGGCAGCCATTTCACAGCTCGTGCCGAAAGCCGCACCGCCCTGTTTTACGTTCGGGCATGAGATATTGAGTTCGATCATGTGAACGTCTGTATCATCGAGTTTCTGAGCGACTTCCACACATTCATCCGGAGTTGAACCGGCGATGTTTGCGAGAATGACAAGGTCTTTTTTGAGAAGATACGGAAGCTCCTCTGCTATGAAATGATCTATTCCCGGATTCTGGAGTCCGACGGAATTGAGCATACCTGACGGAGTTTCTGCGATCCTCGGAGCGATATTTCCTGTACGTCTGTGGAGAGTCGTACCCTTTGTGGCTATGCCGCCGAGCTTGTCAAGAGGGAAAAGTTCCTCATATTCCCTGCCGTATCCGAAAACTCCCGAAGCCGGTATCACGGGATTCTTGAAGTCGATACCGCATATATTTACTGAAAGATCTGCCATTACCAGATAACCTCCTCTGCATTGAATACAGGGCCGTCCTTACATACGTGTGCGAAGTATTCCTCATCGTTTCTCTTTGTACGGCACGCACAGCCGAGACAGGCACCTATTCCGCAAGCCATTCTCTCTTCAAGCGAGATCTCACAGCGAATACCTTTTTCCCTGCACATTGCAGCGATATTTTTAAGCATCGGCATAGGGCCGCAGGCACAGACGAGGTCTATCTTTTCTTTTTCGATGATCTCACCGAAAGGCTGTGTGACAAAGCCGTGTATACCGGCAGAACCGTTGTCCGTACAGAGGATAGTTTCTGCACCGGTACGCTTGAAGTCGTCCTGAAGGATAACAGCGGAAGAATCCCTGAAACCTGTGATAACAGCCGCCTTTTCCCCGTATATCTCTGCAAGCGGGAGCATCGGAGGCGTTCCTATGCCTCCGCCGATGAGAACGACTTTCCCGAAAGAATCATCAACGGTAAAACCGTGGCCGAGCGGTGCGAGCATATCGATAAGTTCGCCCTCATTGAGTTTAGCTATCTCTGCTGTTCCCTCTCCCCTTATCTCGAAAACGATGCGGAGAGTTCCCTTTTTCTTGTCGATGCCGCAGATCGATATAGGTCTGCGGAGAGTATATCCTTTTGCTCTGATGTGTACGAATTGTCCCGGCACAGCCGCCTGTGCGACTTCCGGACAGCTTATCGTGAAGCTGTAAATATTCTTTGCGATTGCCTGTTTAGCGGCTATCGGAAAGATACCCTGTGTGTATTTCATCATTTCACTCCTGTTATATATGATAAGCGTCAGGTATTGCAGCGAACATCAGATCACACTGACGTTCGCTGCAATGCTGTATCAATAATCTTTTTTCCGTTTGCAGTCTCTGCATTTGCTGAGAAGACCGAATCTGCCTCCGCAGTAGCGGCATACGCCCAATGCTCTGAGATAGAGGTCAAGACTTCTGAATTTCACTGCTTCTGCTGCACTGTACGAATGGCCGTGGAAGAAGAATCGGCTGACGCCTTCTCCGTTACTCTTGCGGTCGATAAGGAACGAACCGTTTGCGAAATCATTGTCAAGCTCCCATGAAGTGCGTGGGTTCTCGAACTCGATTTCTTCGATGCCGCTCCTCATGGCATCGTACATTATCTCGGTGACTTTCTCCGGGATAGTTACTCTTTTAAGGCTTTCACAGCCGTTGAGCATCTTATAGCTTATCTTCATAAGCTCAGCCGGAAGATTTATCTCCCTGAGAGCCTTGCAGCCTTCAAAGGCAGATTCAGCGATATCACGGACTTTATCCGGGATATGCACAGTCACTATATATGTATTGTCCTTGAAAGCACCTGCACCTATCTTTGTGATATTTTCAGGGATAACGACGTTTGCAGATTTGCCGTTGTACTTAACAAGGAGTTTTTCGTTTATCTCGAACTCCGGAAGTTCGGGTTCTTTCTCCTTTTCCTGTACCGGAGGAGCTTCCGGCTTCTTAGCCGGCATCGGAGGAGCGGGCGGTTCTTCTCTGTTCTCCGGAACGTAGCCTTCGAGCATCTCACGAGGGAGCTGCATCATAGGCTTTTTATGCGGCTTTGACGCACTCGTCTGCTTTGCAGGAGCTGATTTCTGAGGCTGAGTAAGTTTCGGCTCGTCTGCCGGTCTTTCCTGAACCGGAACTGTCTGCTGTACTGCCTGCGGCTTTGGTGCTTCCGCCGGCTTTGCCTGAGCCGGAGCATTTTGCTGTACTGCCTGCGGCTTTGGTGCTTCTGCCGGTTTTGCCTGAGCAGGAGCTGTCTGCTGTACTGCCTGCGGCTTTGGTGCTTCTGCCGGTTTTGCCTGAGCCGGAGCTGTCTGCTGTACTGCCTGCGGCTTTGGTGCTTCCGCCGGTTTTGCCTGTGCAGGAGCATTTTGCTGTACTGCCTGCGGCTTTGGTGCTTCCGCCGGTTTTGCCTGAGCCGGAGCTGTCTGCTGAACTGCCTGCGGCTTTGGTGCTTCCGCCGGTTTTGCCTGAGCCGGAGCTGTCTGCTGTACTGCCTGCGGCTTTGGTGCTTCTGCCGGTTTTGCCTGAACCGGAGCTGTCTGCTGTACTGCCTGCGGCTTCGCTGCTTCTGCCGGTTTCGCCTGAACCGGAGCTGTCTGCTGTACTGCCTGCGGCTTCGGTGCTTCTGCCGGTTTCGCCTGAGCCGGAGATTTCTGCTGTGACTGTGCAGCCGTCCGCATTTTCTCTTTTTTATCTTTATGCTTATGACGTGACTGCTTGTTATCTTGTTTCTGTTCAGGTATCCTGTCCTGAACGACGTGTTCCTCCGCCGGAGCTGGAGCATTTACTTCAAACTTCACTCCACAGTGACCGCAGAACCAGTTTTCCATTCCTTTATCTATAAACAGTTCTGCTCCACACGACGGACAGTTTTTTGATATGAGTTCTTTACCGGTCATAAAAACCCCTCCTGACACTATATATTTCAATTATACCATATATATCCTGATTTATCAAGTATCAGAGTGAAAAATCTCCGGGGTGCATTTTGAGGCAAAATGCACTAAAAATGATTCAAAAACGCATTGATATTATTGATTATTTAAGTTAGAATTATATTAACATAAAGTTCAGGAGGTATAATCATGAAAATAAAAAAAATGATCTCAGCTTTTATGACGATCTGCATGATAGCAGGAAATACCCTCATTTCCGCCGTTCCGCAGACCGCCAATGCCGAAAATGCGAGAGTCTCCGTTCATGATCCGTCTATTGTAAAACTTGAAGAAGGCGGATACTTCATCATAGGCTCGCATCTCGGTGCAGCAAGTTCTCCCGACATGAAGAACTGGTACTCTGCTGCAAATTCTCATCTTGGCTCAACAAGGACGACTTTCTTCAGCAATATCTACACCGACCTTGCAGTTCCTGAAAAATGGTCAAATACGACAAACGGCTATGACCTCGCCGGAAATATGTGGGCTCCTGATATCATTTATAATAAGGATATGGGAAAATACTGTATGTATCTCAGCGTCAACGGACAGGTGTGGAATTCATCTATCGTGCTATGCACGTCTGACAAGGCAGAAGGCCCTTATAAATATCAGGGAACTATCGTCTACTCCGGATTCACGAACAATGCCGTCAACAATGTAAATGATACAGATGTACCGAAAGTCCTCGGAAAAGATCCGGATATAAGCCGCTATCTCACCAACGGCTCATGGAATGCCGCCTACGGTACGAATGCTATCGATCCGGCTGTATTCTATGACGAGAATGGTCAGCTCCACATGGTATACGGTTCGTGGTTCGGCGGTATCTATATGCTTGAGCTTGACGAAAAGACCGGTCTGCGTGATTACAATGTAAAATACGAGACAAAGGCAAACGTTTCAGACGCATATATGGGCAGAAAGGCTGCCGGAGGAAACTACGCATCAGGCGAAGGTCCTTACATTGAATATATGAAGGCTCCCGGCAGCAGCAAGGGTTATTATTACCTTTTCCTTTCATACGGCTATTTCAATTCAAACGGAGGATATAATATGCGTATCTTCCGAAGTGAAAATCCCGAAGGCCCGTTCGTCGATCAGAACGGCAACAGTGCGATCTATCCAAGAGGCGGAGACAACATAGGCGGTACGACCGGAGAGCGTCTCATGAGCAACTATCAGTGGGCGTGCAACAACAGGCCTTTCAAGGCTCAGGGACACAATTCTGCCCTCATGGACGACGACGGCAGGCTTTATGTTATCTATCATACCAAATTCGACGACAACTGGGGAGCTCATGAAGTCCGTGTCCACCAGATGATTATGAATGAGGACGGCTGGCCGACTGCCGCACCGTATGAATTCACCGGAGAATCATTATCCGAAAAAGGCCATTCAATGAAAGCCGTGGCCGGAGATTACGACTTTATCTTCCATACTCTGAACCAGAGATTCGAGAATGAAAAAAGTGCCGATGTTGAAAAACCGCATACCATAACTCTCAACGAGGACGGAACTGTTTCCGGATATGTTACAGGTACATGGCTCATGAAAGACGGAACTCCGTATATGTCACTAAATTTCGGCGGAGTCACATACAAGGGTGCATTTCTCGTGCAGGCTGACGAATCAGCAGCTCAGACCGTCCGCATGACTTTTACCGCTACAGGAAATAATACCTGCGTCTGGGGCAGCAAGCGTTCAGCCTATAATGCAGCAGAAGATGTTGTCTCCCCTGTCACTGTCGATGAGGGAAAATACGCCCTCAGAAATGTCAACAGTGATCTGTACATAGCCGAAAGCGGCGGAAATATCGTTCAGTCCTCAAAGAAAAGCTGGAACATCATCTCCTCCGGCGATGCCGAATACAGCATCACTGACAACAACGGAAATGCAGTCACTGTCGAGAACGGTGCTTCCGAAGACGGTGCAAATGTCTCTCTTTCAAAGTTCACCGGCGATACTTCACAGCGATTCAGGCTGAAGGAAAACGGCGACGGTTCGTATTCATTCATGACACTTTCATCAGGCGGAGTCAGATGCCTTGACGTATTCAATATAAGCACTGATGACGGTGCTAATATCTGCCAGTGGGAATACTGGAACGGCACAGGTCAGCGGTTCTTCCTCGAAAAAATTCAGAACATCAGAGGAAATGTCAATGCCGATGACGAATTCAGCGTCGCTGACGTTGTGATGATGCAGAGATTTATCCTCGGAAGCGGTCAGCTCACCGACAGCTTAGCCGGCGACCTCACCGGTGACGGCTGCCTTGATGTGTTTGATCTGTGCCTGATGAAAACAGAACTTATCCTATAATTTGAAGCTCCCCGGCTTAAGGAAGTATGTCTTTATATGGCATATTATTATACGCCGTTAAGCCAGACATACGCCTGATATACGCCTGTATAATACGCCGTTTTTCCCGATTTTACGCAGTATATACGCCTATACGCCATTTTTTGTATTTTATAGTATATTCTGTCATCTTTGCTGTTGCCTCTCAATGCAGAATAATTGCATAAGCATGATCGTCCGCAGAATATATGCGATCTATATTATAAAGAACAGAGCCGGAAAAATGGCGTATAGGCGTATAAAGCCCGTAGAACAGGGAAAAACGGCGTATT